>NZ_SRLW01000517.1:0-3650 GCF_006518215.1 Myxococcus sp. AB025B | reverse complement strand
AGCGCAGCGCGTTGCCCACCATCCACCGCATCAGCAGCGCGGGGTAGAGCATCCCCAGGCCCACCAGGATGGGCGGCAGCACCCACGCCACCGCCCTCACGCCCTCCCACCCGGCGACGCCCATGGACATGCCGTTGAGGTACGCCGCGATGGGCGCCGCGGGGACCACCCAGGACATGAACACCCTGAGCGCGCGCCAGCGATACTCGCGAATCAACGAATCTTCGATGCTCATGCGGGATTGCCTTCCCGCGCCTCCGGCCATGGGACGCGGTGAGTCCAGGAATGGAGGGATGGCGGACGGCCCCCATTCTCCGCACGTCATCGACGCGAAAGCGAGCGGCGCACGCCCGGTTCCAGACATTGCACTCCCGTCAGCCGGGCGCTCGTCGAAAGGCATACACAGTCGGGAAATCAACCTCCTCCAGAAAGGTTGAGCAAGAAGACAGACGCGGCGATTTCAGCCTCAATCCACACAGCAGGCGCGGATGGCGGAGGTATACAGGCGCAGGGACTTGCGCGTGGCGTCGAGCACCCGGGCAGGCTCGTCCCCGGTGGGGTCCGTGCAGAGCTTGAGGATTTCGAGCGCCTCCACCGGGTGCAGGTCGTCATAGCGGGCGTGCGCCTTGAGCCACATCATCGCGCTGGCGTCGATGCGCGCGCCGTCCGCGGCATAGGCGCGGAAGGGCTCCACCACGTCGCGCGTCCACACGCCGGTGATTCCCTCGATGGCCCAGTTGGACGCGGCGATGCCCTCCGCCAGCGTGCCCCGGGCACAGGTGTCGCGCAGGTGCGCGTGCAGCGCCTGGAGCTCCGGCAGCGGCCGCACCTGGAAGAGCGCCTCCGGCTCCAGGCCGAGCGCGCGCACCCAGTCGATGAACCACTCCGCGTGGCGCGCCTCCACGGCCAGGTTCTGCAGGAGCCAGCGGCGGATGCTCGCGTCCCCCTCGGAGCGGCCGTAGGTCGTCTTGGCCAGCGACAGGGCCATGTACTTGGGGAAGGACTCGACGATGAGGAAGAACTGCGACAGCACGCGGCGCCAGTACACCAGCGGCGGGCGCCGGCCCTCGGCGGTGGCGCGGAACAGCGGAGGCCAGCACGCCGCGTCCCAGTCCCGGCGGGTCGCATCCAGCATGGACTGGAGCCAGCGGGGATGCGCCGACGGGTTCAGCGGCGGAGGCCCATAGCGGCGCACGGGCACACGAGACGTGAGGCTGCGCACTTCCTGCTCGGAAGACGACATGGCGGCACGAGGCTCCTGCACCCGGCGGGTTCCAGACCGACATGGCCCCCCTCACCCGCCAGGGCGGCCCCATAGTGGTGACAGCACCTCCACGAGGCCACGCGACTGTCGTCGCCCGACGCTTTTCTCACCGCCTTGTTTCAGATTTCAGCCGGGGCCACCTGGAGGCGTCACGCGTCCCACAGCGGGCCTGTCTCTCCGACCGACGCCGACTCGCGCCCGCCGTCACGGGGTGCGGGCCACCTGCCGGCGCGCCTTCTCCAGCATGCGCTGGAGCGGCGCCTCGTCCGCGCGGGCGAGCGCCTCGTCCCAGGTGAGCCACTGCGCGCCGGAGGACTCGTGGGGGTCGTGCGCGAGCGACTCCGGGTCCTCGGCCACGACGAGGTAGCGCACGTCCAGGTGCTGGTGCTCGGGCTCGTCGCGGCGCGCGGGGATGGTGTGGACGTCCACGTCCAGCGGGCGGGGCGCGGCGGGGTGGAGCACCACGCGGCAGCCGGTCTCCTCGCGCGCCTCGCGCAGGGCGGTGGCCTCCATGTCGCCGCCGTCCGCCGGGTCCGCGTGTCCGCCCGGCTGCAGCCACCGGTGGAGCTTGCCGTGCAGCACCATCACCACGCGCTCGCCCCGGGGGTCCACCACCACCGCGCTGCCGGTGAAGTGCGCCGTGGCCTGCGCGCGGGAGAAGGGCGAGGCGAGCGTGGCCGCGTGGTGGCGCATCCGCTCCAGGTCCTGGCGCTCCTTGTCGTCCCCGGGGACGTGGCGCGCCAGGAGCTCCCGCAGGGCGTGGGCGTTCTGGGATTCCATGCGCGACCACGTATCCCCGGCGGGCCCTCACACGCCAGCGCCTTCTGGAAGCGGCCGGCCCGCCCGGGGCGGTGTAGGGTTCTGGCCGGGTGTGTTCTCATGCGGACGCACCCGGGGCGGCCGGCCCCGCTGGCATGAGGACCTGAGGGCAAGCACCTGCATGGCGCGCATTCTCGTCATCGACGACCACGACACCCTCCGCGAGGGGATGACCGTCACGCTCACGCGCTCCGGGCACGCCGTGTCCGCGGTGCGCGGCGGCGCGGACGGGCTGGCCGCGTACCGCAAGGCCCCGTTCGACCTGGTCGTCACGGATTTGAAGATGGACGGCATGGACGGCATCGCCGTCACCCAGGCCCTCAAGGCGCTGGACCCCTCCGCCGTCGTCATGGTGGTGACGGCCTTCGGCACGATTGAGACGGCCGTGCGGGCCATGCAGGAGGGGGCCTACGACTTCATCACCAAGCCCTTCACGCCCGACGTGCTGCGCGCCAAGGTGGACAAGGGGCTGGAGCTGGCGAGCACCCGCCGGCGCGTGGAGAAGCTGGAGGGGCGCACCGCCGCGCACGACGCGGACGCGGCCCTCACGCACGGCAGCCTGGTGGGCGACAGCGAGCCCATGCAGAAGCTGCTCTCCCAGGCGCGCAAGGCGGCGATGAGCGACGCCACGGTGCTCGTCCGCGGCGAGAGCGGCACCGGCAAGGAGCTCATCGCGCGCATGCTGCACCAGCAGTCCCCGCGCAAGGACGGGCCCTTCGTCGTGGTGCACTGCGCGGCGCTGGCGGAGACGCTGCTGGAGAGCGAGCTGTTCGGCCACGAGCGCGGCGCCTTCACCGGCGCGGTGAAGCGCAAGCTGGGCCGCTTCGAGCTGGCCGACGGCGGCACCCTCTTCCTGGACGAAATCGGGGAGATTCCCCACGCGGTGCAGACCAAGCTGTTGCGCGTGCTCCAGGAGAAGGAGATCCAGCGCGTGGGCGGCGAGGAGACGCTCAAGGTGGACGTGCGCGTGGTGAGCGCCACGCACCGGGATTTGCAGGCCGAGGTGAAGGCGGGCCGCTTCCGCGAGGACCTGTACTACCGGCTGCACATCGTCCCGCTGGTGCTGCCGCCTTTGCGCGAGCGCCCCGAGGACATCGCCGCGCTGGCGCGCCACTTCGTCGCCAAGCACGCGGTGCGCGTCAACCGCCGGGTGACGGGGCTGGACGAGGGCGCCCTGCGCGCCCTGGCCCGCCACGCGTGGCCCGGCAACGTGCGCGAGCTGGAGAACGTGGTGGAGCAGGCGCTCGTCTTCGCGGAAGGGGAGGTGCTCACCGCCCAGGACCTGCCCGGCCACCTCACCGGCGGCACGCCGCGCATGGACGCGGGGCTGCCGGTGCCGCACGGCGACAGGCCGCTGCCAGACATCCTGGAGGACCTGGAGCGGCAGCTCATCGCCCGCGCCTACGAGAAGGCCGGCGGGGTGAAGACGGAGACCGCCCGCCTGCTGGGCATCAAGACGTCGGCGCTGTACTACAAGCTGGAGAAGTATGGCTTCCTCCCCAAGGGCACCGCGCCCGAGGAGGGGTGATCCTCGGAAATCCGTGACCCACGGCCCCCGCCCCATGAC
>NZ_SRLW01000516.1:0-3685 GCF_006518215.1 Myxococcus sp. AB025B | reverse complement strand
GCCCCTCCCCTCCTGCGGTTGGAGGACCCGGAGCCTCAGGGCCCGTCGCGACTGGAGGGGCAGGTGATTGACGCCGAGCAACTGCCCGTCGAAGGGGCACGGGTGAGCCTGGGCACCGTCCCGCCACGCACCGTGCTCACGGAGCGCAACGGGACCTTCTCCTTCGAGCGGCTCCATCCCCGGAGCTACACGCTCCAGGCGCGCAAAGGCACGCAGGCAGCGGCGGCCGTGGAGGTCCGGCTCACGCCCACCTCGGAGCCCGTCATCCTGGTCCTCCGCCCCACGGCTGCGGTGGAGGTGTCGGTGATGGACGCCCGGGAGCGCCATCCCCTGGAGGGCGCGCGGGTGGAGGTGGAGGGGCAGGAGGACTTCGCGGTGCTGACGGGCACGGATGGGAAGGCGCTGCTCCAGGGGCTCGCGCCCGGGCGTCATGTCATCCGCGCGTCGAGCGAGGGACGTGCTCCCGAGCGCGCCACGGTGCTCCACGCTGCGGGCGTCAGCCAGGTGACGCTGCTGCTCCGAGCCGGTGCGCCCGTCCGAGGAGTGGTCGTGGACTCCGAAGGACGACCTGTCGGTGGAGCGAACGTGCGGGCGCTCCGGACCGGCAGCGCCCTGCCCGAGTCGGAGAACATCGTGGAGGAGGCGCGCACCACCTCGGAGGGTGCATGGAGCATGAGGGCGCTGCCCGAGGGCACCTTCCGCTTCCTGGCGACCCATTCGCGGTTCGCGCCGTCCCTGTCGGAGCAGGTGACGCTCGAGGGACTCGCGGCTTCCGCCCCTGTCCGCATCGTGCTGCGACCCGGCGCGGTGCTCTCCGGGCAGGTGGTGGCGCGCTCGGGCGAGCCGGCTCCGTTCGCGAGAGTCCAGGCACGTCAGGGCGGCGCGGGCGGACTTCCCGGCACACGGCATGGTGCCTTCACCGATGCCAGTGGCCGCTTCGAGCTGAGGGGACTGCCGCGAGCGCGGTTCCGCGTGGATGCGCAGAGCGAGCGCGCCTCGTCTTCATCCCAGGACGTGGACCTGGGGTCGGGAGCGGCGGAGGTGACGCTGCGGCTGGAGGAAGAGGGCACCATCGCGGGTATCGTCGCGGCATCGGAGGGTGTGCCCATCGCGAGCGCGCAGGTCGTCGCGGTCCCCGAAGACCGTGCCGCGCTGGGTGGGCTGGCGGAGTCCCACAGTGGCCGGTATGCGTCGGAGGTCAGTGACGGGAACGGCCGCTTCCGACTGATGGGGCTGGCACCAGGGCGCTACCGCCTGCGCGCCTCTGTTCACCACTCGGTGCAGTCGTCGTCGTTCTGGCTGTCGACAGGTGTCGTGGCCGAGGTGGGGGACGAGGACGTGCGCATCGTGCTCGAGTCGCCAGGCACGCTGCGTGGACGGGTAGCGAGCTCGGATGGAGCGGTGCCCGAGTCCTTTTCGGTGGCGCTCACCTTGGCTCAGCCCACGGCGTTCCAGGGAACGAACGGGCTCTTCGTGCTCGAGGACGTGCCCCCTGGGCGCTACACGTTGACCTTCCTGGCGCGTGGGTCCGCGCCGCACACGGTGGAGGGCGTGGAGTTAGGAGCCGGCGAGGACAAGGACCTGGGCCGCGTGGTGCTGGAGGCAGGGCGACAGCTCAGCGGCGTCGTGCGCGACGCGGAGGGTAGGCCGGTCGCGGGCGCACAGGTGCTAGCGGGTCCGCAGTTGCTCGGCGATGGCAGCCAGGCCGGGCCCGCGCCCCTGCGGAGCATCAGTGACGCGAATGGCAGCTTCTCGCTCGTGGGGGGCGGGGAGGAGTCGTTGACGGTGATGGCCGAGCACTCCACACGGGGCCGCTCAGCGCCCCTCGTCGTCGCGGCGGGCACGGCATCCGATGCGCTCGAACTGACGCTCCGGCCGCTCGCGGGACTGGAGGGGACGGTGATGCATGAAGGGCGCCCCGTGGGAAACGTGGCGGTGGTGGCCGCCCCACACGGCAGCAGCACGGGCCGCTTCATGGTGATGACCCAAGCGGATGGCCGCTATCGCTTCGACCGACTGGCGCAGGGGTCCTACGTCGTGACGGCGGCGCTTCGCGAGGGCCCGACGACACAACTGCTCCAGAGCGTGCTGGCGCGGGTCGAGGACCGTGGTGCGTCCATGGATATCCAGGTGGCGCTGGGAGAGCAGGCGCTTTCCATCCAGGTGCTCGAAGCTGATGGACGGCCTCTCCAGAACGCCCAGGTCTATCTGGGCACGGGGCAGTTGAGCGCGGCCACGCTGGGGCAGCTCGAAGCGGTGCTGGCGGCGCGTGGCGATGGACAGACACGCATCCTTCTGTTGATGAAGGGGCAGCCGCTGACCGTGACGCGGCTGGTCCCCGGGACCTATACGCTGTGCGTGGTCCCCGTGAGGGGGAACCTCGAGGACCCGACCTGGGCCCAGCGCGTGCGCGATGGCGCGAGCCGACTCCCCGTGTCCTGCGAGCCCGTGGAGCTGAGCGCGACCGGTACGCCGCGGCCGGTGGTGCATCGACTGCCGCCGGTGCCGAGTCGCTGAGCCAAGCCCCATCCATGACTCCAACAGTTGCCATCGGGTTTCGGCGGCCTCCAGAACTTCTGGCCGCGCCAGATTTCATACCCGCCGCCAGGTGACACGAACGCACCACTCCTCGCTGGCCAGCCCCCCTCATTCGTGTGCGAGGCACATCTCCGACCCATCAACGCCTCACACCGTGCCGGTCAGTGCGCGGGAGGCTGCCTGGGCGGCTCGGGCCCACAAGCCCAGCCTTGATTCAGTAGCGCACATCCCTCACGACGCTGGCACCCATCTCGTGAAGTCAAAGCTCGACGGGGTGGAGCCGCGACTCACGGCCCGTCGAGCACCTCTCATTCCACGAATCCGTCGCGACACAAAAGTGCACTTGAGAGGCCCTCGCGCAGGCCCGTCAGCAGTGGATCCTCCCATCAGATATGAGTACGACCAGGACACTTCATGTTCGATAGAAGTTGGTCCCCTGGATTGGACTCATCGGAGGAGTCAACTCCAGAATCGAATGCTCGCTGAAATGCACCAGGCTCATCGACCTGTCCACCTTCTGGACAGCGACAACCCTGGCCTCCGAGCAGACCACCGGTTCGTTCGAGCCGTAAGCGCACCGATGGAACCGGACCCGCTCACCGAGCCGAGCCGCGGCCTCACACTGCCTTGCGACCGCTGTCGTCGTGGTGATGGTCAGGACCCTGTTGTCGTCACTCCATTCATTGGTCCAGTTCCGGCTGGGGTCTGCACGATGATGGACCACCAAGTAAAGCATCGCCGTCTCCTCCCAAACTGAAAATCCCTCACCACCTCGATTCGAGCCCAACCCAATCATACCACCCAACAAGTAGAAACAGCCACCGACTGCGGACATGGCCTGTCAGTCCATCGCGATATCCAGAGCATGGCACCCTTCAACAAGGCTTTCCTGGGAGTCACCATGGCCGCGCACCCAGTGGTTCCGCTGCTCCTGCTGATGTGGGTCACAGGCTGCACGACGAACCGGGTCGTCCGCCTCGACACCGGGCACGAGTCCTTCATCGTCACGCCGCACGAGGTCCCAGGCGCATCTTTGTCCGAGGCCGAAGTCGAGGATGACGAATACGAAGAGGTCCTCCCCGAACTGGCCCGCGACGTGCGCCCTTTCCGCCATCCCCTACGGGAGGCGCGGGAGCTCTTTGGTGTG
>NZ_SRLW01000515.1:0-3695 GCF_006518215.1 Myxococcus sp. AB025B | reverse complement strand
CCAAGGGGCCCGGGGCCCGCCCCTCTTGCTCAATCCCTGACAGCAGACTCGCTGAAGCGCTGCTCCCGCTGGCGCGTGCGCGGTGCAGACGACGCTGGTGCGCGGGCACGTCGATCCCCGACGAGCACGCGGCCTCCTCCGCTGACAAGCCCTCCACGTCCCAGGGGCGCAGCGACTCCCGGTCCGACGTGGACAGGTCCCCGGGCGCATCCCAATGCACCGCCCTCGATTCACGCGCGTGCGCCACGTCGTCGAGCGCGGGCTCAGGGGAGACCATCGGCCGCGCCTGATTCACGCGCGTGCGCCACGTCGTCGAGCGCGGGCTCGGGGGAGACCACCTGCCGCGCCACGGGCGCATCGAGCGACACGCGAGCCCCTTCCGCGCGCCTCCTTCCGGCGCTCCCGTGAGCAGTCAGCACGCGCCACCGGGTAGAGCCATGTCGACAGCCGCGCCTGCTCCCGGAACGCCGTCACCCGCGTTTCCTGGAGCAGGTCCCTGGAGCCGCACAGGCGCAGCAGCCCGAAGCCGTGCACCGGGGAGGCTCATCGGGCGAGCAGCGCCTCCCGGTCCCCCCGCGTCGCCGAGGAGACGAGCACCGCGTCGCCGCGCCCCTTCGCCCTTCGTCTCACCACCACGTCCCTGTCCTCTCCGCGCGTCGAGGCCCCGAGGGAGCCCGAGCGCCATGCCCGCCGGCCTGGGAGCATCCACCCGCCTCAACACGGGCCCTTGAATGCTTTTCCCGGAAGCGGGCTCTCACATCCTGACCGGCGGCGTGCCACGCTCCTGAGCCGGTCGCACCGCTTGCCTCGATTCTCTTCCTCGTCAGGTGCCTGCATCGATGAACACGTTCCTCCTGCCGCTCCTGGGCGGTGTCCTGCTGGGCCTGGGCGCGGCCCTCCTGCTCCTCTTCAACGGCCGCATCGCCGGCATCAGCGGCATCGCCGGTGGGCTCTGGGCGCCCTCGTCGGGTGACACCGGGTGGCGCGTGGCCTTCATCGGCGGGCTGATGCTGGGCGGCGTGGTGCTGGCGGCCGTGCGGCCGTCGGTGCTCGGGGCGCCGGTGCTCACCGGGGTGGGCACCCCGCTCATCGCCGGGCTGTGCGTGGGCTTCGGCACGCGGCTGGGCAGCGGCTGCACCAGCGGCCACGGCGTGTGTGGCCTGGCGCGGGGCTCCAAGCGCTCGCTGGTGGCCACGCTGACGTTCATGGCGGCGGGCGCGGCCACCGTCTTCGTCACCCGGCATCTCGGCGGAGGTGCGTCATGAAGCAGGCCCTCACGGCGGGCGCCGCGGGGCTGCTCTTCGCGGTCGGCCTGGGCGTGGGCGGCATGACGGACCCGACGAAGGTGGTGGGTTTCCTCGATGTGGCGGGCGCTTGGGACCCGAGCCTCGCCTTCGTGATGGCGGGCGCGCTGGGCTCGTACGCGCTGGCGCGCGGGCTCATCCTCCGCCGCGCGGCCCCCGTGCTGGCGGACACCTTCTCGGAGGCGACCTCCGCCTCGGTGGATGGACGCCTGGTGGCGGGTGCGGTGCTCTTCGGCGTGGGCTGGGGCCTGTCGGGCTACTGCCCGGGGCCGGCGCTGGTGGTGTTGCCGGTGGGAGGACTGACGGTGGCGCTCTTCGTGGTGGGGATGGTGGCCGGAATGGGCGTGTTCCGAGCCCTGGTGAAGCAACCTGGGTGAGCAGGCCCATCACACACAACCCCACGGGTGTACGGTGCGGGCTGAAGTCACGCATTGCGGGGCGCCAAATCTCAGACTTCCGGGCATGTGAAGTGATTGGGACATCACATCCGGACATTTGAGTGCGTTTGCAAAGCTTTGAGTGGATCACCGCGAGGGGCGGGGGTGGCTAGGATGACTCCTCAATGCCACGCGCCGCGAATAGGTTGCTGGACGTCGACGAAGAGAAGCTCGTCCACCAGTTCCCCGGAATCGACCGCAAGGCGGTGGGGGCGTTCTTCACGCCCGCGCCCCTGGTGGAACGCACGCTATCGCTCGCGATGGCGCACCTGGGAGCAGGGCCGCTCACGGTGATTGACCCGGCTTGTGGAGCCGGGGCCTTCCTGTCGGCGGCCTCGAAGCTCTGGCCCGGAGCCCGCCTGTGCGGCCTGGAGCTGGACCCGGCCGTCGCCCGGCTGTGTCAGGCCCGCGTCCCCGAGGCGGACGTAAAGGAGGGCGACACGCTGCGAGGCGGACTGGAGCCCATGCTCGCCGCCACGCCGCCCGAGCACCGCGAGCTGTGGGTGGGCAATCCGCCCTACAACGGCACCTCGCCGGTGCTGAAGGACGCGGGCGCGTACGCGAAGCTGCGCGCGCTGTTGCCGCTGGCGCTACCGCCGGGCACGAGCCTCCGTGACGACTTCGCCTTCTTTCTGCTCGTCGCAGCGCACCGGCTGTCCACGCGGCCCGGCGTGCTCGCCTTCATCACGCCCGCGAGCCTGCTGGACGCGTTCCTCTACGCGCCCTTGCGCCAGTCGCTCTTGCGCATGTTGACGCTGCGCGAGGTGGTGGACCTGGGGCCGGGCGCCTTCGCCGGCACGCAGGTGCGCACGTGCATCACCGTATGGTCCTCGCTGCCGGGCCACGTGGACCCGCCGCGCTTCGAGCGCCGGGGGGCGTGGCAGCACTTCACCCCCGAGGCGCCCGAGTGGCGGCTGGCCCCCACGACGCCGGAGGCGAGCGCGCTGGACGCGCGGTGGAGCGCGGAGGGCGAGCCGCTCACCACGCTCGTCCCCGTGAGCCTGCCCGGGGTGAAGACGCGCTTCGACGAGCTCCTGGTGGACGCGGACCCGGAGCGGCTGCTCGCGCGCATCCGCGCCTTCGCGGCGTCCTCGCTGGACGACCTGCCGGACTTCGCGCGGGTGCATGGGCTGTCCGAGGAGCTGCTGCCGAAGCTGCGCGCGCTGAAGGTGGGCCCCGCGCTGGAGGTGGACGCCAGGCACCTGCGGCCCTTCTTCCGGTACGGCGGCGCCCGGCACCGGGGCACGCTGCCTCCGGAGACGCGGGCGTACTGCTACCTGGACCGGCGGCTGATTCCGCGCGGAGACCACCGGCTGCGCGGGCCATACGACCCGCACGTGGGCGCGGTGAAGCTGCTCTTCAACGTGCGAGAGCTGCCCCTGTCCGCGGCGCTCTTGCAGGAGGAGGGCTGCGTCCACGACCACCGGCACGCGCGCTTCGCGCCGCTGTTCGTTCCCAAGCGGCTGCGCGACGAGGGCCTGCGCGTGACGCGCTCGTCCGCGTCCGCCGAGGAGCTGGGGCCGCTGGTGCCCAACCTGTCGCCGCGAGGCCTCGAGTGGGCGGAGACGCTGGGAGGTCCTGAGGAGGCCTTCAAGGCCATCGTGCGATTCCTCAACGGCCCCGAGGTGCAGCGCACCTGGGCGCCGGCCTTCGGCGCTTCACGCGTGGTGCCGGTGCCGCTGGTAGTGCCGCCCATCGGACAGGAGTGAGGAGGCGGTGGGCGGCCCGCATGGTTTCCCTGCGGGCTGCGCGGACAACCGCTAGTGTCCACCTTCGCTGAGCAGCATTTCCCCTCTGGAGGAGGACCTCGACCCATGAAGATTCGCGCGCTGCTGACCGCCACCGTTCTCACCGCCGCCGCGGACAGGGGCAGCTCTCGCACGTTGAAGAGCAGCTTCACCGCGCCCACGTGCGGGTCGTATGGCCCGCGCAGCCGGTGGTCTCCGCGCGGAAT
>NZ_SRLW01000514.1:0-3731 GCF_006518215.1 Myxococcus sp. AB025B | reverse complement strand
GCCCCACCCCACCCCTCATGAACCCGAGCCTCCCGTCGCGGAGGCCGCCTTCTCGCGCTCCTTGTCCACGTTGATTTCGGTGACGCCCTTGTTGTCGATGGACAGGAGGAAGAGCTGCTTGACGGCCTCGCGCTTGTCGTTGAACGAGGTGCGGCCCGTGGCGCCGTCGAAGTCCTTCAGGTTGGCGAGCGACTCACGCATCTGCGCGCGCGTGCGCGGAGCGCCCTCCTTCTTCTCCACCAGCTGGCGGAGCATGCGGCCGGAGTCGTAGCCGATGGCCTCCAAGAGGCCAGGGTCCTTGCCCGTCTCCTGCTTGTACGACTCGCGGTACTTGCGCACGAAGTTGCGCGTGGCCGGCCGCTGCGAGTCCACGAAGAAGCCGTCCACGTACACCGAGCAGGTGACGAACTTGCCGCCGCGCTCGATGAGCTCCGGCAGCCCCGAGCGCCCCTTGGGGCTGCTCCACTGGTTGGCGCCGAAGAGCGTCACCGTCTTCAGCTCCTTCTTGCCCGTCGTCTTGCGGATGCGCTCCAAATCGCGCGGGTCGCACGCGTTGGTGACGATGTCCTCCACCGCCAGCGCCGGGGCCACCAGGCTCACCCGCCGCCAGTCGTCCGGCATGAAGATGGCCTCGAAGTCGATGATGGGCTCGACGCCGCTCTTCACCTTCTCCAGCGCCTTGCGGCGGCGGAAGGCGTCCAGGTTCTCACCCTGCAGGTCGCGCACGCCCTCGACGTAGTCGCCGCGGTCCTCCAGGTAGTAGCGGCCCACCAGCTTCTTGGCCTCCTGGGTGAACGTCGTCTGGTCATGCGAGTAGCGCTCCGCGCCGCGCACCACGCCGCCCTGGTCCACCACCTGGTCCCAGAACTCGTTCGCCAGCTCCACGCCGTACGGGATGTTCGGGTACAGCAGGGCGAACTTCTTGTAGCCCTTCACGTTGATGGCGTAGTCCGCGACGGCGTTGGCCTGCGCGGCGTTGGTCAGCATGTTGCGGAACACGTACGCGCCCAGGTCCGTGACGCCATCCTGCCGCGTCATGGTGAGCAGCGGCACCTGGAGCTCCTCGGCCACCAGCGCCGCGCGCTTGGAGTCGTCCGCGAGCACCGGCCCCAGCACCGCGATGGCGCCGTCGTCGAAGGCGAGCTGCTCCATCGCCTGGCCCGTCTTGTTCACGTCGCCCTGCGTGTCCTTCACCACCAGCTCGATGTCGCTGCCCTCCAGGCCCAGCTGGATGCCGCGCAGCACCGCCTCGCCGATGGGCTGGTAGCGGCCCGTCATGGGCAGCAGCACGCCCACCGTGCGGGGCTTGGCCTCCACGCGCCGCGTGGCGCGCGCCAGCAGCTCCCGGGCCTGGGGCGCGAACGGGCTGCCAGGCGCCTCCGCCAGGAAGCGGTTGAGCGTCTCCTCCAGCCGGTTCCACTCGCGCAGGTGGTAGTAGACGCGCGCCAGCTTGAAGGTGAGCACGGGCCAGGCCGGGTTGGACGGCGACAGCCCGTCCGCCACGCGCGCGATGTCCACGAAGTCCGCGCGGCCCTCCACCAGCGCCTCCACCCGGGCCACCGCGGCGTCACGCTCCGCCTGCGTCTTCGCCTGCCCCGCCTCCTCCACCGCCATCGTCAGCGACTGGCCGTACAGGCCCGCGCCCTCGGCGGCGCGCGCCGCGTCACGCAGCAGTTGCTCCTTCTCGGCGCCCTCGGCGCGCTCGGCGAGGCTCGACAGCGTCTGGTACGCGTCCCGGTACGCGCCCACCTCCATGGCGGACAGCGCCAGCTTGCGCTTGGCGTCCTCGGCCTGGGTGTAGAGCGGGTTCTCGAAGAGCAGCTCGTTGAAGGACTTGCGCGCGTTGACGTAGTCCTTGGACTCGAAGAACAGGACACCCGCCTGGTAGAGCGCGTCCTGGCCCGCCGTCGTCGCCGGGTACGCCTTGCGCACGGACAGGTAGGCCTCCGCGGCCTGCTTCTTGTCCGGCGTGGCCTGGGCCGTCTGCCGCGCCTGGGCGAGCGCCGCGTCCGCGGACGCGTCCTTGCGCACCTCGATGGCGGGCTTCTTCGGGAACGGGTCCCCCGTGGGCACGTCCTCGCCCGTGGTGCCACCGGACGGAGTGCGGGAGGTACGAGGACAGGCCGTCAGCAGCAGGGCCAGCGCGACGATGAGCGAGCGGCGCAAGGTAGGCAGGACTTCCATGGCAGTGGGGTGCATAGCAGCGGCGACGCGCCTCCGTCGACAACGGAGCGGGGAGAAGATTCCTCGCGGAACCCCTCCCCTGCTGCACCCTTCATGCCCGTGGGGGCCCGCGCCCCGTGGCGCGTTGACTTCCTCACGTTGGCGCGGCGCCGGGACCACGCCCACGCGGCCCGGGGGCCGCGCTCCATGGATTCCCGGGCCCCCTCGTGGAGCGGCCGGCCGGACACGGGAGGTCCGGCCTCGCCGTGTCAGCCGAACAGCTCCTTCACCTTGGCGAAGAAGCTCTTCGACTGGGGATGGGACTCCTCGCCCGACAGCTCCGCGAGCTTCTCGAGCAGGTCGCGCTGCTTGGAGGACAGCTCCGTGGGCGTCTCCACCACCACGCGCACGTGCTGGTCTCCGCGCTGCTGGCTGTGCAGGTGGGGGATGCCCTTGGCCTTGAGCCTGAAGACTTTTCCGGATTGGGTGCCGGCCGGGATGGTCATCTTCACCTTCCCGTCGAGCGTGGGGACGTCGATCTTCGCGCCCAGCGCCGCGTGGGTGAAGGAGATGGGCACCTCGCAGAAGACCTCGTACTCCTCGCGCTGGAAGAGCGGGTGCTCCTTGACGATGACGGTGACGTAGAGGTCGCCCGGAGGACCGCCCCTGTCGCCGGGCTCGCCCATGCCGGTCAGCCGCACGCGCGTGCCGTTGTCCACGCCCGCGGGGATGGCCACCTCGATGACCTCTTCGGACGGCGTCTTGCCCGAGCCCTTGCAGCGCGCGCACGGGTCCGGCACCACCGCGCCCGTGCCGCCGCAGTCACCGCACGGCCGCGACACCGCGAAGAAGCCCTGGGTGTAGCGCAGCTCGCCGTTGCCGCCGCAGGTGCCGCAAGGCCGCGGACCCGCGCCGCTCTTGCTGCCCGAGCCGCTGCACGTCTCGCACTTCTTCGGCCGGGGAATCGTCACCTTGGGCCGGCTGCCGAACGCGGCCTCCTCGAAGGTGATCTCCAGGTTGTAGCGCAGGTCCGCGCCACGCGAGCTGGTGCGGCGTCCGCCACCCCGGCCACCGCCGAAGATGTCGCCGAAAATCTCGCCGAAGATGTCGTTGATGTTGACGCCCTGGAACCCGCCGCCCGCGCCGCCGAAGCCCTCGAAGGGGTTGCCCGAGTGCCCGAAGCGGTCGTACTTCGCCCGCCGGTCAGGGTCGCTGAGCACCTCGTAGGCTTCCGAGGCCTCCTTGAACTTCTCCTCGGCCTCGTTGTTCCCCGGGTTGCGATCCGGGTGGTACTGGAGCGCCACCTTGCGAAACGCGCTCTTGAGCTCCTGCGCGGAGACGGTCTTGGCCACACCCAAGACCTCGTAGTAGTCGCGTTTCTGTCCCGCCGCCGCTGGCATTCGCTTCAACCCCTGGAATTTGCTGGACTTTTTGACTCAGCGAAAAACTCTGAGTCACTATAACGCAGCCGAACGCGCCAGCAATCCAGGGGGCGGAAACGAGGGCCGCCCGGGGGCCGTGGGGCCCGCCGGGCGGCGAAAAGAGGGCGTCGAGCCTTGGGTTGGGGC
>NZ_SRLW01000513.1:0-3769 GCF_006518215.1 Myxococcus sp. AB025B | reverse complement strand
GTGTGGGGGCTGGCGACGTTCAACCCATTCCTGATGGTCATCGCGTTCTTCATCTTCATGGGCGCGGATGGGGAGGCGAAGCAGGTGCGGATGAAGGCCACGCTGGAGAAGGTGCGGGTGGCGGAGTTGATGACGCCGCGCTGGATGGGCGTGGACGTGGGGGCGTCGCTGGAAGAGGCGCTGTGGGAGTTCCGGGTGGAGCGGCGCACGGCGTTGCCGGTGACGGAGGACGGCAGGCCGCTGGGGCGCGTGGCGGTGGAGGCGGTGCGCGCGGTGCCGGCGGGGGAGCGGACGCGGCGGCAGGTGCGCGAGGTGATGCGCGCGACGCCGGTGGCGCGGCTGGAGGAGGACGGGTGGCAGGCGCTGCGTCGCATGGCGGAGGAGGAGTCTCCGCTGCTGTTGGTGGTGGACGCGGACGGGCGGCTGGCGGGGACGCTGGAGTTGGGCGACGTGGAGCGCGGGTTGACGCTCTTCCAGAACCGGGAGGAGCGGGCGGAGCGGGATGCACGGCGGTGGCGCGAGGAGCGGCCCGCATGAGCGGTCTCGAGGGACTGGCTCGCGCGGGACGAGACGGCGCGACTCCGGTGTGAGGGAGCCCACCGGAGCCGGGGGGGCGAGGCTCAGTCGAGGTTGAAGTAAACGTCGTCGATTTCGCCGTGGTACTGGTCGTTGTTGTTGCCGACGCTCTTGGCGCCCACATTGACGGCCTGGCCCGTGGGGCTGATGTCGTAGGTGGCCGGGAGCAGTGCGCTGCCGCGCGCGACGTTGTTCACGAGGATGGTCAGCGTGGTGCTGGTGCGCTGGCAGGCGACCTTGTGCCAGGCGCCATCGGCGACGCCCACCGACGATTTGACGATGATGGGATTCACTCCGCCCGTGGTGCGGACCACGCAGCTGGGTCGGCCCTGCACGGCGTCATCGAGCTGGAGCTTCCACTGGGCGGTGCTCGCCAGCCCCTTCTGCACGAGGTTGGAGCCGTGGGCGGTGGAGAGGTCGGCGAGCGTAAGGCGGACGCGGGCGCCGAAGGTGAAGAGCGCCGTGCCGGGGTTCAGGTCGGTCGCGTCGGGGGTGGTGATGTTCGCCAGCGGGCAGCCTGTGCCATCACAGACGGCGGGGAACTTCACGCCGAGGCCCTCGAAGCCCGTCACCGCCGTCACCGTGGCGCCGTTGTTCGTCTGCACCGTGCCGGTGTGGCCCTTGCCGCTGTCGTCCGTGACGGTGGTGACGGGCGTGGTGACGGTGTCGAAGCGGTAGCGCAGCTTCTGGCTCACGGCGCCAGCCGCCATGGGGGCCAGCACCAGCGTCGCGAGCGCCGCGCGCTTCGCCGTCCATCGGGGATGTGTCGTTCGGGGCATGTCGTCTCCTCGTTGTCCTGTCGGGTGTGGGGACAGCGAGGAGAGGATAGGCGTGGGTTCGGGAAAGTGTGTCACCCGCGAGCGCATAATCATGCCCATGCCCTCGTACCCGTGCGTCAGATGGCTCTGGGTCGCTTGTCTCTTCATGCCTTGCCTTCAGGCATGCGGCGCTTCGAATTCCGCTCTTCATACAGATTTCCCCGGAGGGGTCTCGTCCGACGTCGAATGTGAAGCCCCTGACGCCGACCAGTGCGTCGTGTTCGCCTGTGAAGGCTCGCTGGCGGAATGTGGGCTCTTCGCCTGTGACGACGTGGACCCGGCGCTCAGCGCCAGCGCGCGACGTGAGCTTGGGGTTCGGAATGTCAGTCATCCCTATCGGCCCGTACGTCCTCCGGGAAGACTTCCTCCAAGAGACTACCGACGCTCTGGAATCCGGCAGGCGGCGCGGCCTCGGTTGGTCTTCCATTTCGGCTATCGCTACGGCTACCTCCCCGCCTTCCCTCCTCAAGCTGGGAGCCGCCTGGTCAAACACCACCTCTTCCCGCAGGAGGAGTTGCTGGCGAGGTGGTTCGCGCGCCATGGCATCAACATCCATGAGTTCACGATGGTCGTGCCCGAGCACCTGCACCTGCGAGTCCACAATCCAGGCGGGCGGGGCGGTCCCTGGAACGCGGCCTGGCGTGAGTACATGAACGCGAACCTGCACCGTCGACGCATCCCGAAGGAGGAACTGCTTCGCAAGTCCCTGGAGCTTGCGTTTCGGTTCGACATCGCCGGACCCATCGTGCCCTACTACGGTCACCCGATTCCTCCGCCGGGGCCCCAGCCCTTCGCGGACCCTTGAGGCTTGGCTCCGAGGTCACGGACAGCGCATGAAGTACTTCAGAGTCGAGCAGGAGCCCGCCTCGCGCTACTCGGGGGAACTGAATGCCGCCCCTCGCTGGGGACTTCCCGGGGTCGAGCCGTGTCCGCAGTGTAGCCTCAGCGGTGCCACCCTCGGCCTCGAATACCCTTGCGTCGACCTGTCCAGCCTCCCGTCCAAGGAGCAGGCTCGGTTGTCAGACCCTTCTCCCGTGTCGCAGGACGAGCTCGAGCGCTTGCGCGAGCTGGTGCGTCCCTTCGTGCCCGCGAACGCGGTGCTCGATGCGGGAGCCGAGCTGGGCCCCCTGACAGGGACGGGCTCTGGCACGTTCGGCTCGCTCCACATGCCCGTGGGTTGGTCCTTGTGCCTGCGTCGCGAGGCGATGGAGGCGCTCCAGAAGGAGGGAATCCGAGGGCTACTCGGTGCGCCTGTCTCACTGAAGTTCAGAACGCAGCGTCCACCTGAGCTGATGAGTCTTCAGATGGATGTCCAGGGGCGGTTCCATCCCGAGGCCCTGACGTGGGTCCGCAAACCGCCGTGTCCGAGGTGTGGCATCAGCGACGTGGAGGGCCCGATGCCGGACCCCATCGTCCTGGAGGCGCGCTCGCTGCCAGATGGTGTCGACCTCTTCCGACTCGCGGATGCTCCGGGCGTCATCATCGCCACGGAGCGGTTCCTGGACGCGGTGAACCGACTGTCGCTCGACGGCGTGACGTTCCGGGCGGTGGAGGCGCGTTAGCGCCCCGTGCTCCCTACTTCGACTCCGGCAACGTCCAGTCGAAGAAGAACCGGTGCGCGCCACCCGGAGCGCTGTCCAGCCAGCCCGTGATTCGCTCGCTGCGCGCGAGCAGCGGCCCCAGCTCGGAGCTCACCGCGAACATCGCCGCGAGGTTCTCGTCCGAGAGCACATCCGCCAGCGACACCTGGGACAGTCCGCGCGCGAGCAGCTTGGGGTCCAGTGAGAAGTCCGCCGCGCGCTCCAGCTTCGCCGTCGTCTCCGGCAGCGCCGCCATCGTCGCCTGCGTCACCGCGTCGTCGTTGCCCACCACCAGGTGCTTGCCCTTCTGCCGCACCTGCACCGTGCCGCCCTTCACCGTCAGCGCCCAGCCATCCTCCAGCGCCTTCGCCCCCGGCAACTTCCCCAGCGGCTCCAGCGCATTCTTCATCGCCGCCGCGTCCTTCACCTCCGCCGCCAGCGCCTGCTTCACCGCGAAGAAGCGCGCCTCCGGAGCCCTGAGCGAGCCACGCACCTGCACGTTGCTCATGCTCACCAACATGTTGCCCGTCAGCTGCTTCGCCACCGCGTCCGTCGTCGCCTGCACCTGCTCCTTCGGACACGTCGCGCACAGCGCCTGGATGTTCGCCCTGAGCGAGCCCACCGCCTGCGAAACCCCCGCCGGCGCCACCGCCACGCGCGAGAACAACAGCCCCTCCGGCTTCATCGCCGCATACGGGCTCGCCGCCTTCGCCTGGAACGGCGGCAACGGCAGCTTCGTCGTCGTGCCGTCCACCTTCAGCCCCGTCGCGTTGCCGTCCAACCCCAGCACCGCCC
>NZ_SRLW01000512.1:0-3817 GCF_006518215.1 Myxococcus sp. AB025B | reverse complement strand
GGGCTTCCCGGGGCGCCCTCGGACGTGGAGGCGCAGGCGGCGGACGCCCAGGCGCTGGTGACGTGGACGCCACCGACGAGCGATGGCGGCCACCCGCTGCTGTACTACGTGGTGCGGTGCGACCCGGCCTGCGGCGGCGCCATCGTCAGCGCGAGCGAGCGCCAGGCCACGGTGCTGGGGCTCAACAACGGCTTCAAGTACCTGTTCAAGGTCTCCGGGGTGAACGCGCGGGGCGAGGGCGACGCCTCCTTGCCGTCGGTGCCGGTGGTGCCCCAGCCGGGCATGTCCATCCCCAACCCCACGACGCCGGGTCAGCCGCGCGCGGTGAGGGCCACGCCGGGCAACGGCGCGGTGTTCGTCAGCTGGCTGGCGCCGGCGAGCTTCGGCGGACGCGCGCTCAAGCACTACCTCGTCACCGCCGAGCCCGGGGGACACTCGGTGACGGTGGACGTCAAGGCGGGGAGCGCGAACGTCCCGGGGCTGCCCAACGGCACGCCGCACACCGTCACGGTGAGGGCCGTCAACGACGTGGGCGAGGGTCCGGGTGCGCAGGTCGGTCCGGTGACGCCCAAGCCCGGCGGCGCGCCGGCGAGCTGGGTGTCCGGCTACTACGTGGGCTACCAGCACCGCTCCTACCCGCCCGACGCGGTGGACTTCTCGGGGATGACGCACATCATGGTGGGCCGCGTGCGCCCCCGCTTCGACGGGACGCTGTTCACGGACTTCGACGTCTCCGACCTGGAGGGCCCCGCCATCGCCCGGACGCTGTCCACCCGGGCGAAGGCCGCGGGGAAGATACCGCTGCTCATGATTGGTGGCTTCGGCGAGCACGACGGCTTCGTGCTGGCGTCCACGGGTGAGAGCCGCATCGTCTTCGTGCGCGAGCTGCTCAAGACGATGGATGAGCTGGGCTACATGGGGCTGGACCTGGACTGGGAGCCCATCAACCTGCCGCCCGCGGGCAACGACGGGGAGCTGCTCCTGGCGCTCATCGACGAGCTGCGCGCGGCCCGTCCGGACATCATCCTCACGGTGCCGGTGAACTGGCTCAACTCCAACTTCGGGATGCCGGAGCACGAGGCGAGGTTCATGAAGGAGCTGGGCTCGCGCGTCGACCAGCTCAACATCATGTCCTACAAGATGAGCGGCCACTGGGGCGGCTGGGAGAGCTGGCACTCCAGCCCCCTCTGGGACGAGGCGCAGAACCGCCCCAGCTCCGTCGCCAACTCCGTGGCGGGCTACATCCGGGCGGGCGTGCCGCGCGGACGGCTGGGCGTGGGCATCGGCTTCTTCGGCACGTGCTGGCAGGGCGTGACGGAGCCCCGCATCCCCCTGGACGGCCGGCCCGACGTCAACGAGGGCCAGAGCGACAACGCCATGAGCTACGCCAACATCGTGGACAAGTACCTCCAGGACCCGCTGATGAAGCGGCACTGGGACGAGCGCGCGGCCTCGCCCTACCTGTCCGCCTCCGACGTCACCGGCGCGGGCCACTGCAACTACGTCTCGTACGAGGACGGGCAGTCGGTCGCGGTGAAGGGCCAGTGGGCACGCGACGAGGGACTGGGCGGCACCATCATCTGGACCATCAACCAGGGCCACCGCCCCCTGCAGCCCGCGGGCAGGAAGGACGAGCTGCTGCTCCAGGTGAAGCGCGCCTTCCTGGACCCGTGAGCCCCCAGGTGCGCGAGGCGTCGTCCCCCCGCGCACCCGGACGTCACCCGCCGCCTACGGCGTGGACTTGGACTGCTTCGCCTGCGCGGGCACCGGGAAGCCCCGCTTGCGCATCAGCGCGTTGATGCCGGCGTCGCGGCCGCGGAAGGCGCGGTAGCCCTCGGCCGGGTCCACCGTGTTGCCCACCGAGAACACGCTCTTGCGCAGCTTCTCCGCCACGGCCTTGTCGTAGGCACCCTTGCCCTCGGTGAAGGTCTCGTACGCGTCCGCCGTCAGCGTGTCGGACCACAGGTAGCTGTAGTAGCCCGCCGAGTAGCCGTCGCCCGCGAACACGTGGCCGAACTGCGGCGTGCGGTGGCGCATCACGATCTCCTTCGGCATGCCCAGCGCCTTGAGCGTGTCGCGCTCGAAGGCGTCCGGGTCGATGCTCGCGTCGCCGGCCAGGTGCAGCTTCATGTCGATGAGCGCGGAGGACAGGTACTCCACCGTGCCGAAGCCCTGGTTGAACGTCGCCGCCTTCTCGATGCGCGCCACCAGCGCCGGGGGGATGGGCTTGCCCGTCTGGTAGTGCAGCGCGAAGGTGTTGAGCACCTCGGGCGTGGACAGCCAGTGCTCCAAGAGCTGCGACGGGAACTCCACGTAGTCGCGCGCCACGGCGGTGCCGGACAGCGACGGGTACGTCACCGACGAGCTCAGGCCGTGCAGCGCGTGGCCGAACTCGTGGAACAGCGTGCTCGCGTCCTCCCACGAGATGAGCACCGCCTCGCCGGGCGCCGCCTTCACGAAGTTGGAGTTGTTGGAGACGATGGTCGTCACCTCCCCTCGGAAGCGCTCCTGGCCGCGGTACGCGTTCATCCACGCGCCCGAGCGCTTGCCCTTGCGCGCGTACGGGTCGAAGTACCACAGGCCCACGTGCTTGCCGCTCGCCTTGTCCTTCACCTCCCACACCCGCACGTCGGCGTGGAAGACGGGCACGTCCGTCACCTGCTCGAAGCTGAAGCCGAACAGCTCGCCGGCCACCCAGAACATGCCCTCGCGCAGCTTCTCCAACTGGAGGTAGGGCTTCACCTCGTTCTGGTCCAGGTCGTACTTCGCCTTGCGGACCTTCTCCGCGTAGTAGCGGTAGTCCCACGGTTCGATCTTGAGCTTGGCGCGCTCCTTGTCGGCCACCTTCTGCATGTCCGCGACCTCCTCGCGGACGCGGGCCACGGCGGGCTTCCACACCGCCTCCATCAGCTCCATGGCGCGCTCGGGCGTGCGGGCCATGGCGTTCTCCAGCCGCCAGTGCGCGTGCGTGGCGTAGCCGAGCAGCTTCGCTCGCTCGGCGCGCAGCTTGAGCACCTCCGAGATGATGGCGTTGTTGTCGCGCTCGTCGCCGTTGTCGCCGCGGTTGACGTAGTTGCGCCAGACCTTCTCGCGCAAATCCCGGCGGGACGAGTACGTGAGGAACGGCTCCATGGAGGAGCGCGTGTTGGTGATGACCCACTTGCCCTTCTGGCCCCGGGCCTCGGCCGCGGCGGCGGCGCCCGCGCGCACGGAGTCGGGCAGGCCCGCCAGGTCCGCCTCGGACTCCAGGACGACGGTGTAGGCCTCCTCGTCGCCGAGCACGTGCTGGCTGAAGGCCGTGTAGAGCGAGGCCAGGCGCTGGTTGATGGCGCCCAGGCGCTGCTTGGCGGCGCCGTCCAGCTTGGCGCCGGAGCGCACGAAGCGCGTGTGGTGCAGCCACGCGAGCCGCTGCTGCTCGGGCGTCAGCTTCGCCTTGTCGGGCGAGTTGTAGACGGCCTCGATGCGGCGGAAGAGGGCCTCGTTCTGGAAGATCTCATCCTCGAACGCGGCGAACTTCGGCGCGAGCTCGCGCTCCACGGCCTGGTACTCGGGGCTGCTCAAGGACGAGCCCCAGATGCCGTAGAGCGTCTCCACGTTGCTCAACGCGCGGCCGGCGTCCTCCAGCGCGGCGAGCGTGTTCTCGAAGGTGGGCGGCTCCGGGTTCGACGCGATGGTCGCCAGCTCCTTGCGGAAGGTGTCCATGGCCGCCTCGATGGCGGGCTTGAACAGCTCCACCTTCACCTGGTCGAACGGGGGCACGCCGCCATGGGGGCCGCTCCACTTCGCCAGCAGGGGGTTGGCGGGAGCCACGGGGGCC
>NZ_SRLW01000511.1:0-3840 GCF_006518215.1 Myxococcus sp. AB025B | reverse complement strand
CCGCTGGCATTCGTCGCGTCGACTTCGCGCCAACTTACGTGCGGCCTCTCGCGCATCACCGGCTCAGGAGCGCGCGGCGTGGACCGCCGCGCTCTCCCCCTCGCCCTAAAAGGGCGAAAGTCGAGTCTGAGCCGGCGACTCAGCGGCGCGAGCGTCGGGCCGCCGTACGGCGCGCACCTTGCCGCTCGTGCCGCCACCGGCGTAGAGCACGTCACCGCCGTCGGATTCCAGCCCGGTGATGCTCACGCCCTCGGGCAGCGTGAGCCTGACGAGCACGCGTCCATCCACGGGGTCGAGTCGCCGGAGGTCGCTCGCGCCATCCTCCAGCGTGCCGTGCCACAGCTCGTCCTGGACCCAGGTGACGCCGGTGACGAAGCGGTTGGATTCGAGCGTGCGCGGGATGGCTCCCGTCTCGGGGGCGATGCGATGGATTCTCCGGGCAGCGCGAGTGCGAGCGCGGAGGTCGACCCGTGCTCCCCAGCCGAGAGCAAAGCCAGGACGCCTGCCGCTTGTTCCACCTCCGCGACGAGCGCGGGGATGCGGGCGCGTCGCGCGCTGCGCTGGCTGCGCGTGACGGAGCCCTACACGTTCGATACCCCGGATGGGGCGAAGACGCTGTCGGAGCTCTTCGAAGGCCACAGCCAGCTCATCGTCCATCACTTCATGTCCGCTCCGGAGTGGGAGGTCGGTTGCAAGAGCTGCTCCTTCTGGGCGGACTCCTTCAACGGCGCCGTCGAGCACCTGGCTCAGCGCGATGTCCGCTTCACCGCGGTCTCCCGTGCGCCGCTGCCCAGGCTCCAGGCGTTCCAGCGACGGATGGGGTGGACCTTCTCGTGGGTTTCGTCCCAGGCAAGCCGCTTCAACTTCGACTTCAACGTGTCCTTCCGCCTGGAGACGCTGGCGAGTGGCGAGGCCGTCTACAAGCACGGACCGCTGGGGGAGTCCAACACGGAGATGCCGGGGGGCAGCGCCTTCGCGAAGGATGCGCGTGGTGACGTGTTCCACTCCTACGGCACGTATGGACGAGGCATTGAGGTCGCCAACGCCGCCTATCAGTTGCTCGACTTCGTGCCGAAGGGGCGCGACGAGGACGGACTCTCCTTCTCGATGAGCTGGGTCTGCTTGAGAGACTCGTATGGGCGCTGAGCGGGCGGCGCCAGGGGTTGTCGCTGGTCCTGGGCCTGTTGGCCGTGCTCCCGACGAAGTGCCCTGCCTGCATCGCGGCGTACCTGGCCCTGCTCGGGGTGGCAGTGGGCGTGGCGGGCTTCGCCCTCGCGGCACTCTCCCTGGGAGTCCTCCTGGTCCGAGGGTGGCGCGGGAGACGGCGAATCGCGAGGGCCGATGGGGAGGGCGGCGGTGACCCTCGTGGAAATCCTCATGGGCAGACATGACCCAGGCGGAATCTCCGTCTTGGATTGAGGGGAATGCGAAGGAATAAACGTCTTCCCGTTCAGTCGGGTGTTCGGGAACGGTCCCGGACCTTTGCAGTCATGATGAGGGGGAAAACGCATGAATCGCACCAAGAAGGCCTGGGCTCCATTCGTGTCTCTGATGGCGCTCGCCGCGTCGTCCACGGCGATGGCGGGGGCGCAGACCGAGTCCGCCTATTGCTACAAGGCGGCCGACGGCTCGGGGTACTGCGCCGGCAACTTCATGGGCTTCCGGAGTCACTCCGGCGCCAACACGTATGCCCGGTTCAACCAGGTCAACTCGACGAGCCGCACCTTCCTGGGCTCGTACACCACCGCTTCTGGGACGGTGACGGGCAGCTGCGTCCCGGACGCGGCGATGGCGGCCCGGTGGACCAAGGCGATGAGCCACCAGGGGTACTTCGCCATCTACTGGAACACCGCGGGGACGTGCTACCAGTTGTACCTGTACAACGGCAGCCAGTACGCCAGCTTCTGAGCCGCCATGACCACCCATGTCCTGCGTGGATGGCTTCCGGGTGTGGTCCTGGCCCTGGGAGCGGGCGGTGGTGTCTGGTTCGCGGTGAGCCAGGCGCACGAGGCCCAGATGCTTCGGACGCAGCAGCTCGTGGATGAGGTCGCTTCGCTGCGCCGGGCCGTCCAGTCGATGCCTCGACCCCCGGCGGTACCCGCCGGGAGCGTCGCGGCGGGCATTCCTCCCGCGGTGGGGGCGGGCGTGGCCCGGCCCACGGCGGAGGACCTGGATGCCATGGCCCTGAGGATGGTGACCCTGTTGCGGGAGTCGGGGGCGCTGTCCGAGGGACGGGACGAGCCACGGCCCGACGTGTCGACCCTCCCGTTGTCCTCGGAGCAGCTCGAGGCGGCGGGGCGGGCGGGCACGCTGGTGGACCAGGTCGTGGCCCGCGGGCGCATGACCGTGGACGACGTGCACGAGATACGGCGCGAGCTCACACAGCTCTCGGGCCGCCCGGAAGCCGACGAGCTTCGCCGCAAGCTCGTCATCGCCATCAATCAGAACCGGCTCACCCCTCCGGACGATTTCGAGGGGCTGCCGTAGTTCGCATTCCCATCACAACCATTCGGGGGAGCTTCGTGCTCGCCCCGCGAAGGAGCCATCCATGAAGTCCATGTCCATGAAGTCGTTGATTCCGATGGTGGCACTCGCCACGCTCGGCGCCACCTCTGTCGCGAGCGCTGGGCACACCTACAGTGCGGCGAGCTGCTACCAGTACGCGGACAGCTCGGGGTATTGCTACGGCAATTTCCTGGCGTTCCGTTCCGACGCCACGACCACTTCATATGCCTCGTTCCGGGAGACCGATGCGGCGACGCGCAGCTTCTACGCGCGCTTCACCGTGGCGGGAGCGACGGTCCCCAGCACCTACACGTGCATCCCCGACGCCACGGTGTCCGCCATGTGGGCGCAGGCGCTCAACGCCCGCGGCTACTTCTACGTGTCCTGGGACGCGAGCGGCACCTGCAACTACCTGGCGCTGAACAACGGCTCCAGCTACGCGACCTACTAGCCTGAGGACCTTCGGGGGCCTTCGCCCGATGCTCGGGCGGAGGCCCCTCGGGGCTCACCGTCTCCGGAACGTCGGCAAGGGGTGGTTTGTCCTCTCTCTCACGGGGCCGTGTGCCCGCATGTCTCGCGGTATTGTCCCTTCCTGGCGCTTCGCGCCGCCACTGACGCGCCCGTCGCCCGCGTGCTCGAGACGCTCGGGGCGCGACGGCGGGAGCGCGCCCGCCCCGCACCGCGTGCCCCGCGGACGCTCGTTCTCTCGGGCTCTCACAAACGCGCATCAATGACAAACACATCGGACGTCGGATGCGTTGACGGGTTGCGCGCGGATATCTAGACAGCCCATCGCCTCCTGGAACCTCGTGTCCCCCCAGGATGGCTTGAAGGAGCTGTCATGAAGAGACATGTCGTGTGGCTGGCCATCCTCGCCGTGCTGGGTTCTGGTTTCGTGGGCTGCGGCCCCGGGACGGAGGCCCCCGAAGTCCCCGCGGGGGAGACGGCGGAACCCCCAGCCTCGGAGGAGGTCTCGTCCGAGGACAGGCCTGTCGAGGCGTTCGCGCGCAACTGCAAGACGACCTGCTCGGGCTTCACCGCGAGCGGCGGCACCTGCAATGTCGTCGGCTTCGGCGCCACCACATTTCTCGGAGGCTGCAAGAAGGCCTGCCGGTTCGCGCGCCAGGACGCCGATGCGAAGGCGGCCAGCTATGGCTGCCAGCTCGCGCAGTGTAGCGATGCGTGTAACTGACGCCTGAGTTCCACCCCTGGCCGGGGACCTTGGGCGTGCTGCCCTGGGGCCCCGGCCTTCTTCCTGGACTCTGGCGTGCCGGGCCCTGCGCGGTCAAGTCCCGAATCTTGTGTAGTTGGTTCGGAGGGGGTTCGGGGGAGGGA
>NZ_SRLW01000510.1:0-3855 GCF_006518215.1 Myxococcus sp. AB025B | reverse complement strand
GCCGTCCTTGAACTCACGCGTGAACTTCCGGCGCTGCCTCCGGCTCTTCTTCTGCTTCGCGTCACTCGCCGACATTGGACACCCTTTCCATCACATCTCGGGTGTCCACGGAATCGGGGCAGGCTCAGGATGCTGTGCGAGTCCTCGACGGGCCCGTGATGCCGCGTGCGACATACATGCAACATGAGGAGGAGGCCACGCCCTGGAAATGAAAAAGCCCCCAAGTCCTAGGGACTTGGAGGCTCTTTCGGGTTGCCCAGGGCGGGATTCGAACCCGC
The DNA here is from genome assembly GCF_006518215.1 of Myxococcus sp. AB025B. Classification (NCBI taxonomy): domain Bacteria; kingdom Pseudomonadati; phylum Myxococcota; class Myxococcia; order Myxococcales; family Myxococcaceae; genus Myxococcus; species Myxococcus sp. AB025B. Next base: position 3,577 of record NZ_SRLW01000510.1, on the reverse strand, counting down.
AGGCATGACGATAGAAAACCTAAGCAGGACGCGCTGTTACCCGCTATCGCCTTGAACTTCCTCGGATTCGTCATCCCGCCCTGTCCCAGGCTGTCCCCCCAGGTGCCACCTCGAACCACGCTGGAGGGGCACACTGGGGGCACATGGCTCCCTGGTCATCGGGTGAAGGCGCCACCTTTGCCAATCAGGACGTGGCCGGCTTCATAAGACCGGCACGCTCCAGCAGTTCGCGCACACGCCGCGCCAGCGCCACGTGCTCCGGGTTGGCCACCGTGAAGCGTTCCGGGGTCAGCACGATGAGCGTGCCCTTGTCCTCGACCGGCTCAATGCGCACAGGAGCAGGAAGCGGGGGCACCGTGCCCCGGTGGCGTGCAAGGTACGTTACCCATCCAAGCCACACGTCGGCCTTGCCGTCCCTGTCGTCAAGATCCCGATGCGTGCGGGACATGGCGGCGACCCATTCAGGCTCCCAGGCAAGAGCCATGCTGCGCACGACGCAATCCAGGGCAGGGGCCGTGAACAGTCGCTCCGCGTTCGCGCCCTGTTTGGGGAGCGACAGAAAGCAAGAATTAGAGAACCCTTCCGCGTACCCACCACAGTGAATGCGCAGGTCCGCACAATCACGGTCGGGGCCGCCGTTGTCGAACCAGAAGCTAAAACCCAGGTCCTCAAAAACGGGCCCCCCCTTCTCTCGGTTGACCCCTCGCCGGAACATCTCAGCGAGAGTCGTCAGGTCGGGCGGCATGAGGGGATACTTGCGAGCGTCCTTGCGCGACTTGGTGGGCATGTACCAGTGGGCCAGGAACGGGTCGCACTTGGCCAAGAGGTTGAGGAAATCCGCTGCACGACGGGCGCACTCCTCTGGAGGCTCCTTGCGCGGCCCCCAATAGGCACCGGCAAAGTAGGTATCGGGATAGGTCTCAGATTCGAGCTTCACGGTCATGAGGTTATCCACTCAGAGAGATGGGGTGTGGACGATCTCGATCCCTACAACACGAGCGTTCTTGAAGAGTTCGCGGAAGGCGTCGGCAGCCGCTTTCTCCGCGACATGCCACTGGATGGGGATACCCATGCCCCGAACCTTTCTACTCTGGCGCTCTGCTTGCTCGACGAGACTCTTTGCTCCGGAGTTCCGGAACCACCTCTTGGGCTCCAGGCCATCGAAGAACTTGGCATAACCCGGCCCCTTCGCCTCCTGGAGCACGCCCTTCCCGAACCCATCGAACTTCACGCCTCCGCTGTCCTTGCCCACGCCGCCGACCCAGTATGCCTCGTCGGCAGTATGCCCCGTGATTTGTTCCTGGTAGCGCCGCGCACGAGGGGACATGGATTCCTTGACCGGTCCCCACTGGCCGGGACCATTCGATGGTGCGCCGTTCTTCGCGGCCGTGCTCGCCCGCTGGAGGATGATGGCGGCCCCTGGCCCGCCACTCAGCACCGCCGCAGTTCGTCCTACTGGCACCGCCACGCTCTCCATGGCGAGCGCCCCTTGAGCGGACAGCGACAGCTTCGGCACATGCGCCATGGCGAGCGAGGCGCCTTCCAACGTGCGCGTAGTGGCGGACACCGTGCCCCACGTGGCGATGATGTTCGTCACCAGCTTGGACACGGCCTGAATCTGCTCGCCGCGCGTCATGTACTGGAAGCGCTCCAGGTACTCGGGCGACGACTCCAGCAAGGCCACCACGGCTCCAGGCATCTGACGGAGTGCCGCGAGGTTGTCCGCTGGCGACGTCGAGAAGAACTTCCCCACCGCCAGCGCCAGCCCGACGAAGGCTTCTTCCGCCCCATCCAGCGTGCGACTGATGACGTCGGCATCGTCGTGGACGTCCGCGAGTGGAAAGCCGTCCACCTCCCGCAGCTCGTCGTTCAGCGAGCGGAAGACACCCGTGCGCCCATCGTAGAAGCGGCCCAGCTCGAACCCGTGCGCGCGAAAGGCCCCGTCCTTCCACTCGACGGGCGCCACCCGTTGCTGTGTGCTTCCGCTTCGCACCCACGCGAGGCAGCCGTCAGGACGGAGCACCGCCAGATGCTTGAAGCGCTCCACCCGCCGCACCAGCTCGGCGCGCGATACCACGCCCGTGCCTAACACCTCCCTCAGCATGAAGCCCACCGCGAGACGTGCCGGGAACTGCCCCAGCGTCACGTCCTTCCCCAGCAGAGTCGCGAGTACCTTTGCGGCCTGGGTCGGAGCGAGCGGGCCGCCCGGAATCGGACGCTCGTCCCGCGACTCAAGTCCCGCGCTCGTCAGCAGCGACTCCCACGCATCGAAACTCAGAGGCAGCGTGACAACGCCTCCAACGGCCACCCCTACGGTGCTGTCCTCCTCACCGGATGTGTCATCGCGGAAGTCCCGACGGCGCCGAATCCGCTCCGCGTCGTCCGAGGACGAGGCCATCGCACGTGTCGGGGTGATGTGCCGGGGCTCCGGGGTGGGCTCCCTACCAGACACGCGCGGAGAGAAGCCGAGGGTTCCACCATGGCCGGGAGCGCGCGACACGGAGGCACATCCCGTGGCCATCAACACCAGCACCAGCACCAGGGCGTTAGCGCGCATTGTCCACCCCCAGCCCCACGGATGCGAAGGCGCCAGGTCGCAACGTCCCTTCAGCCGTGGGGAACAGCAGCGTGCCGCCCGTCCCGAGCGCGTAGAACTTCCCTCCCAGGAACCGCCAGCGCACTTCCGCCGCCCCCAGGTAGCGAGCCCCGGGCTTCCCAGCGCCCACGGTGAGCCCCTTCACTGCCACCTCCAGGTCGCGCTCGAAGAGCTGGACCGCCACGCGCCCGTCCATGTCGAGACGCCCCCAGGAGAACACCTCGGCGCCCACCGACAGCTTCAGGTGCTTGCGGAGTCCACCGTAGGCCACCGCATCCCAACCCACTTCCGCCTCCCCGAACGCGGAGTAGCCACCCGGGAAGGGCGCATCCGCGAGCGGCACGCCAGCAGGGCCCGCCGCCTGGAAGCGCGCCAGCTCGTAATCCGGTCCGAAGAAGCCTTGCCGGAAGCCACCGTGTTGCCGCCGCGCCTCCAGCCGCAACGCCATCTTGAGCGTCGGTGTGACTGCATCAGCGCCCGCGCCCGCCACCGCGCCCCACGCACCGCCCACACCCGGCCGACCGCCCCAGCCCGCGAAGACGTGCGCTTCAAACCCGGGCCGCACGACCAGCACGGCGACCGCATCCATGTGCGCCAGCGTTACCGAGGCCGCGCGCCCACCAGCACGCCCCCAGTCATGCACCGCCGACAGGCCCAGTGTGTAACGGCCCTTCTGTTGGGGCTTGCCGAAGAGGACGTGCTCCAGGTCCAGCTCCGCCTCCGCGCCCATCAGTCGAGCACCAAGGACGTCCGAAGAGAACGCCTCGACGTAGACGGGCCCCAGCGTGCCTGTCAGGACACCCGCTGCGGGGTGGTAGTCAGGATTCGCGCGGTGGGTGCGTATTCCGGCCATACCGATCACTGAGTCCGGTCCAAGCCGAACACCCATTCCGGAGCATGCCGAACACCGGATGACGACGCTGGTGGGGGCTACTTCGCCGCCTTCTTCCCGCTGGTCAAACTCTCGGCCTTGCGAATCGA
>NZ_SRLW01000050.1:0-42283 GCF_006518215.1 Myxococcus sp. AB025B | reverse complement strand
GAGCGTGCAGATGGACAGCGATAGACGCTTGAGCATCATCTCGACACTTCCTCGGGTGGGGGAGACCGCGGCGGGGAGCAACCGCGGCGGGTGCTTCAGGAACGACTGGGGGTTGCGGCGGGAGAGTCCTGCTCGTCCGCGTGGCGTCGCGTCACCGCGTAGCCGAACGCCGCGGCCGTGAAGTACATGATGATGCTGTAGATGGCCGGCGGGATGGCCATGGTGGCGTTGCCCAACAGCAGCGGGCTCATCGCGATGGTCATCGCGAGGATGCCGTTGTGGATGCCGATCTCCATGCCGATGGCCACCGCCTGACGCCGGGGGAGCCGGAACAGCAGCGGCGTCACGAAGCCCACGCCCATGCTCAACAGGTTGAAGCTCAGCGCCGCCAGGCCCACCTGCTGGAAGTACGCGCCGATGTTCTGGCGCTCCTGGTACACGGCCGCCGCGATGACCACCGCCAGGAACGCGGCGGACATGATGCGGATGGGCTTGTCCAGCTTGAGCGCCACCTGGGGCTTCCTCGAGCGCACCAGCATGCCGATGCTCACCGGCCCCAGCACGATGATGAAGACCTGCAGCACCTTGGCGAACTGCATGGGCACCGCGCGGTCCTCGCCCATGAAGTGGTTGAGCGAGAAGTTCACGATGAGCGGCAGCGTCACCAGCGTCAGCGCGCTGTTGACCGCCGTGAGCGTGATGTTCAGGGCCACGTCACCGCGGGCCAGGTGGCTGAAGAGGTTCGCCGTCGCGCCGCCGGGGGAGGCCGCCAGCAACATCAACCCCACCGCCAGCTCCGGCCCCAGTCCGAAGGCATGGGCAATGAGCACACCGCCGGCGGGAAGCACCAGCATCTGGCACACGAGCCCGACAATCACCGCTCGCGGGTAGACGATGACGCGCTTGAAGTCCGCGAGCGTCAGCGACAGTCCCAGGCCGAGCATGATGACGGCCAACGACAGTGGAATCAGAACCGCGGTGAACACGTTTGACTGCATTCGCCCCCCGTCGATGTGCGGGCGCTCCTCGCCCGTCTCGCGGCAGATGTCTCAATGCAAACAAGCGTGGCGCAAATGGGTGTCTCGCTTCAAGCCACCCCTTGCGATTTGCATCCCGCACGTGAGCAGCGATGACGCCTGGCGTCATTGTTTGTCACGTTGATGGAAAGCTACACCTGTACGCGTGTTACCGGGCCCGCATGGGCGGTGTCATGGATTGCTCAGGGAGGGGTCGCGTTTGCCTTCGTCGGCGCGAAGCGCAGGAAGAAGCTGTCGTCGTTCCAGCGCGGGCGCTCCCTGGAGCGAGTGCGGCGCGCCGGCGAACCGCTTCTGCGCGTGGGCCGCGTTGACGGTGACGCCCACCTTCAAACCCGTGCTCTCATCCAGCGCCGGGGCCGCGAAGGTCATCGCCTTCCTTCCTTTCGTGCCCCGAGCGGCCGTCCTCTCCGGGACGCGTCACGCACGCGGGGCGCGACAGCCGTGGCCCGGGTCGGCTAGGACGACGCCTCATGAGCCGCGTCCTGGACGAGCTGCTGGAGCTCCTCAAGCTGGAAGTCATCGAGGAAAACCTTTTTCGCGGGAAAAGCCAGGACCTGGGCTTCCGTCAGCTCTTCGGCGGGCAGGTGCTGGGACAGGCCCTGTCGGCGGCGAGCCAGACGGTGGAGACCGCGCGGCACGTGCACTCGCTGCACGGGTACTTCCTGCGGCCCGGCGACGCGAGCCAGCCCGTCGTCTACACGGTGGACCGGGTGCGCGATGGCGGCAGCATCAGCACGCGGCGCATCGTCGCCATCCAGAAGGGGCAGCCCATCTTCACGATGATGGCCTCGTTCCACGGCGACGAGCCCGGGTACGCGCACCAGTCGCCCATGCCGGCGGTGCCGCCTCCCGAGGGGCTGCCCACGGACCTGGAGCTGCTCAAGCGCCAGGTGGACCGCATCCCCGCGCGGCTGCGCGAGAAGATCCTCTGCGACAAGCCCATCGAGATGCGGCCGGTGGACTACATGGACCCGTTCCACCCGGTGCCGGGGGAGCCTCGCAAGGCCGTGTGGATTCGCGCGGACGGCGCGCTCCCGGAGGATCCGCAGGTGCACAAGTACGTGCTCGCGTATGCGTCCGACTTCAACCTCATCAGCACCGCGCTGCTGCCGCACGCGGCCAGCTTCTTCCAGCCCCACGTCATCGGCGCGAGCCTGGACCACGCCCTCTGGTTCCATGGGGACCTGAAGGTGAACGACTGGCTCCTGTACGTCATGGACAGCCCGTGGTCCGGCAACGCGCGCGGCCTGTCTCGCGGCTCCGTCTACACGCGCGACGGAAGGCTCGTCGCGTCCGTGGCGCAGGAGGGACTGCTGCGCATCCTGAAGGGCGACAAGCCCACGTCGTGAGCGAAGGACGTCGCTGGCCGAGCGGCCCCAGGCGGGGCGGAAAGGGACGTGACGATGCGCGCGGTGGTGTATCAGCACGAGGAGCACGAGGGCGTCGGCCTGCTGGGACCCGCGTTGACGGAGGTGGGCTTCACGCTGGTCCACCGCTTCCGCGCCGTCCGGCGCGAGGACGTGGACGCGGAGCTGGTGGTGGTGATGGGCGGCCCCATGGGCGTCCACGAAGCCGACCAGCACCCGTTCCTGCGCGACGAGAGCTCCATCCTCATGGAGCGGCTGGCCCATGAGCGCCCGTGCCTGGGCATCTGCCTGGGCGCGCAATTGCTCGCCGACGCGGCGGGCGCGGAGGTCTTCCCCGGCAAGAACGGCTTCGAGGTCGGCGTGGGCCCGGTGCGCTGGACGCCGGAGGCCCTGAAGGACCCCGTCATCACCGGCGCGCGCCCGCGCGGCACCGTGGCCCACTGGCATGGTGACACGTTCAAGGCCGTGCCCGGCGCGACGCTGCTCGCGTCCACGGACCGCTACACGCAGCAGGCCTTCCGGCTGGGCAACTCCTACGGCTTCCAGTTCCACCTGGAGCTCACCGCGCGCGAGCTGGGACGCTGGTTCGAGCTGGGCGCCAAGGACCTCGCTCTGCGTCACAAGGACGTGACGCAGCTGGTGAGCCAGCTCCCCAGGCTCGAGGCCGCGGAGCCGGAGAACCGCGAGCTGCTGCAAAGACTCGCACGTCACTTCGCCCAGGCGGTTCGCTGAAGACGTCGCCGACGCGAAGGGCTCGCGGTCACGATGTACCCGGCGCCGCCTCGTCGTCCGCTTGGGGTTTCGGTGTTTCACGAATGAGCGGGGCTGAGCCTGGGTCAGGATGGCTCCGGGCGGGCAGGTGAGCGGAGGGAAGGTGAGGGGCCGTTCAGGTGTGGGACTCACCGGCGACGTCTCATTCATGTATCGTCGACACATCCGCCGGCGGAGAGGGGGAAGTCTGTCTCGCCGATGCAGCGTGCGGACGCGTTGAGGTCGTGATGTGGCAATTCGGCATGGCGCTCCTGCTGCTCGGAGGACTTCCTCCGGACGGCGCCGCGCAGCTCGCGAAGGTGAGCCGGCTCCAGGCGGCGTTGCAGCGCGTGGCCGCGGATCCGGAGCTCGTTCAAGCCGTGCGGGCCCAGAACGCGCGTGGCATGACGCTCGCCACCATCCGCGCGGAGGACGACGTGTGGCTGTCCACGCCAGCGCTCACGCCCTTCAAGCAGCGCGTGCTCGAGACGCGGTGCTCTCAGGTGCTGGCGCGCCACCGCGAGGCCCTGGGCAACCGGGTGGTGGCGGAGGCCTTCGCCATGGACCGGCTGGGCGCGCTGGTGGGCGCCACGCGCCGCACGTCCGACTACTGGCAGGGTGACGAGGAGAAGTTCCAGGTGCCGTTCCGCGAGGGACGCATGCTCGAGGAGAAGCCCTTCTTCGACGAGTCCTCCCAGTCCTACGTGGTCCAGGTGTCCCTGCCGGTCCGCGACGCGGGCCGCGTCATCGGCGCCGTCACCCTCTCGCTCTCCCTGCTCGACCTCTGAAGTCCCGCCGCCACCCCATGCGCCTCTTCGACGGACTCTCCCTTCGTACCCGACTGACGGTGGCCGTCGCCCTGCTCACGCTCGGGGCCCTGCTGCCCTTCAACCTGCTGGGCCGCGTCTTCGTCTTCAACAATCTCCAGGACCAGATCCATGCCACCCTGCGCGTGGAGGCCCAGGGCCTGAGAGACCTGGTGGAGAGCGCCCTGGTGGAGCGCGAGGCCAACGCGCGCTCCTGGTCCGAGGACGCCATCCTCCGAGGCGCGCTGCTGTTCGACACCTTCGAGAAGAGCGACGCGGTGCTCGTCGCCCTGGAGAAGCGCCACCCCTCGTTCGCGGGCCTGGTGCTCTTCACCGAGGACGGCCGCGCGGTGTCCGCCAGCGAGGAGAAGCTGCGGCGCGCCTACGAGGGCCGAGAGAGCCAGGTGCGCGCCTCGCCCTGGTTCAAGGCCGCGCTCAACGGCACCCAGGACATCACCGGCTTCACGAAGGTGGACCCGTTCTTCGAGCGCACCGTGCTCCCGCTGGCCGTGCCCGTGCTCAGCCCCATCAGCGGCGCGCGCATCGGCGTGCTGCTGGCCGCCTACGAGTGGAGCCAGGTGGGCGAGGTGGTGGCGCCCGCGCTGGAGCGCTCCCGCGCCCGGGGCCAGAAGAGCTTCGCGCTGGAGGTGCTGGACGCGCAGGGCACCACGCTCTTCGACACGCACGAGCGGGACATCGCCCGGCCCGATGACGTCGTCCGCGTGGAGGCGGTCAACGCCAGCAGCGTGCGGGACGTGGGCGACGGCTGGCGCTTCGTGGCCACCGTGGACCCGGAGGACGCGTACGCGCCGCTGGCGGAGGCGGGCCGGGTGGCCGTGGGGCTGACGGCGCTGGCGCTCGTCGTGGCCGGCGTGGGCGGCTTCCTGCTCGCGCGCGGCGCCACCGGGCCCATCTCCCGGTTGAGCCAGGTGGTCACCCGCGTGGTGCGCGAGGGCGACCTCACCCAGCGCGTGGACGTCTCCACCCGGCGCGACGAGGTGGGGGAGCTCGCCTCCGCCTTCGCCCTGATGATGGAGCACCTGCGCGAGTCCACCCGCGGCCTGCAGGCGGGCACCAAGGTCCTCAGCCAGACGGTCTCCGAGCTCACCGCCGCCGCCGCCCAGCAGGAGCGCACGCTGACGAAGCAGGCCGCCGCCCTCCAGGAGACGCAGGTCACCGCGCAGGAGATCAAGCAGACCTCGCTGATGGCCGCCGAGCGCTCCCAGGCCGTGCTCGGCGTCACCGCCCGCGCCCGCGAGGTGGGCCAGGCCGGCGAGGCCACGGTCTCCGCCAGCCTCCAGGGCTTCGAGGAGCTGCGCGAGCAGGTGGGCGTCGTCGCCCGCAGCATCGCCGCGCTCAACGAGCGCACCCAGCAGATTGGCGGCATCACCCAGACGGTGAAGGACCTGGCCGACCAGTCCAACATGCTCGCGCTCAACGCCGCCATCGAGTCGGTCCGCTCCGGCGAGCACGGCAAGGGCTTCGGCGTGGTGGCGCGGGAGATCCGCAGCCTCGCCGACCAGTCGATTACGTCCACCGGCCGCGTGCGGGAGATCCTCGAGGACATCCGTCGCTCCATCCAGTCCACCGTCACCCAGGCCGAGCAGAGCCAGGGCAGCGCGGAGACGGGCCTCACCCAGGTGCGCGCCAGCGGCGACAGCCTCCGCGAGCTCACCGGCATCATCCAGGACAACGCCTCCGCCGCTCAGCAGATCGCCGCCGCCGTCACCCAGCAGAACGCCGGCGTGGCGCAGATCTTCACCGCCGTCACCGACCTGTCCCGGATGATGGAGGAGTCCATGCAAGGCCTGCAGGCCGCCCAGCGCATCACCGCCTCCCTGCGGGAGGTCGCCGCTCGGATGGACACCGTGGCGGCCACGTACCGCGTCTAGTCAAAGTCTTGCAGGAAACACTTTGAGTGCCAACATCAAGCACTCCCCGTACAAATGAGGATTATGCGCAACCCGGGGATTCCTCGGGCCAATCCCGGCCCCACGGAGTCCCCGTTTCGTTGGTCCTTCACGTGAAGGAGCACCGCAATGCGCAGCGTCGTGAAAGCCGCCGTATGCATGGCAGTGATGGCGACGTCCCAGGCATGGGGCTTCAATCCCACGGACAACTCCCCCAAGGGCGCCCTGGCCTCCCAGGCGTTCTTCAAGCCCGAGCTGTCGTTGGCCAGCGGGCAGGTGCCCTTGTCCGAGGCCCTGCCGAAGCTGGGCCCTGACAGCAAGAAGGTCTGGGACGACTTCTTCGCCCGCAACGGGAACAACTTCGAGATCTACATCGACGTCGTGACGGGGACGGCCGCCAACATCCAGGGCGCCGTCCCGCTCATCCCCGGCAACGGGGTGGGCAACAAGCTGACCCTGGGGAGCCTGGGCCGGCAGCTCGGGCGTTCGGTCGACAAGGTGGACAAGGCCGTCGTGGCTGACCTCGTCTACAAGTTCGTGGAGGCCAACCGCGACGCGGTGGGCGTGGACCTGCTCCAGCTGGGCGAGGCCCGGGTGGATCAGATCAACCCCGACCTGTGGCAGGTCTCCATCCCGCAGCAGTACCAGGGCATCCCCGTGCGGTACGGGCGGCTGGCGGCCACCATCAGCCACGGCAACCTCATCCTCCTGGGCACCGAGTCCTGGGCGAACATCGGCGTGTCGCCGATGCCGCTGGTGGACGCGGAGAAGGCCACGGTGCTCGCGCACGAGCGCTTCGGCCTGTACGAGAGCCCGTCCACCATCTGGAAGGAGCCCACGCTGGAGGTGGCGCCGGTCTCCGTGCCCAACGCGGGCTTCGCCAAGGGCATGACGCACCAGCTGGTGTGGACGTATGGCTTCACCACCACCGAGGGCCACGAGCACTGGAAGGTGACCGTCGACGCGCTCACCGGTGACGTGCTCGCGCTCGAGGACGACAACCACTACATCGACCAGTCGGTGAGGGGCGGCGCCTATGTCTTCACCAACACGGGCGTCCCGGTGCCGTGCACGCCCGGCTCGTTCTGCGGCGCCATGCAGGCCAACTACCCCATGCCCTGGGCCAACGTGGGCACCAACGTCTTCACGGACGGCTACGGCGTCTACAATTACACCTCCGGGACGACGACGACGACGCTCACCGGCAAGTACATCCGCATCAGCGACCGGTGCGGCGCCATCAGCGCGACCGGCTCGGGCAACATCAGCCTGGGCGGCACCAACAACCAGCACGACTGCACCGTGGGCACCGGCGGCGGCGCGGGCAACACGCCCGCCTCGCGCTCGGCCTTCTACGAGCTCAACCGCATCGCGGAGCTGGCGCGTGGCTGGCTGCCCACCAACGCGTGGCTGCAGGGCGCCATGACGGCCAACGTCAACATCCAGAGCACCTGCAACGCGTTCTGGAACGGCTCCACCGTCAACTTCTACCGCAGCGGCGGAGGCTGCCGGAACACGGGGGAGATTGGCGCCGTGTTCGACCACGAGTGGGGCCACGGCATGGATGACAACGACACGGCCGGCACGCTGAGCAACTCCAGCGAGGCCTACGCCGACATCGCGTCCATGTACCGCCTGCCGTTCAACCCCGCGGCCACGGCGACCAGCGGCCGCTCGCCCTCGTCGTGCATCGGCTTCGGCTTCTTCCAGACGACCAACAACGGCTGCGGCATGACGGCGGACGGCACGGGCTACAACGTCAACGAGGCGCAGACGGGCGGGGCCTGGTGCGCCACCAACTGCTCCGGCGTCCGTGACGCGGACTACGCGGCCCACAACCCGCCCACGCCCACCACGCCGCAGAACTTCGTCTGCACCCGCTGCTCCAGCGGCACCGGCCCCTGCAGCCGCCAGGTCCACTGCGCCGCGTCCCCCGTGCGTCAGGCGGCCTGGGACTTCGTCGCGCGTGACCTCCAGTCCCCGCCGTTCAACTACGACTGGAACACGGCGCAGAACATCGGCAACAAGGTGTTCTACCAGGGCAGCGGCAACATCGGCTCGTGGCACGCCTGCAACTGCACGGCGGGCACGTCCGACGGCTGCGCGGCCACCAACGGCTACAAGCAGTGGCTGGCGGCGGACGACGACAACGGCAACATCAACGACGGCACGCCGCACATGACGGCCATCTACGCCGCGTTCAACCGCCACAACATCGCCTGTGCCACGCCGGCGCCGGTGAACAGCGGCTGTAGCGCGGGCCCCACGGCCAGGCCCACCGTCACGGTGACGCCGGCCACGGGTCAGGTCTCCCTGAGCTGGGGCGCCGTCAGCGGAGCGACCCAGTACTGGGTGATGAAGTCGGACGGCGTCAACGGCTGCCAGTACGGCAAGGCGCGCATCGCCACCACGACGGCCACCAACTACGTGGACGGCGAGGTCCTCTCCGGCCACAACACCTGCTACTCCGTCGTCGCCGCGGGCAGCAGCGCCGCTTGCTACAGCCAGGCCAGCACCTGCGCCTGCGTGACGCCGCTGTAGTCCGGCGCGCACCCTGACTTCAGGCACGGTGGGGCGCGCTCGCGCGGGGCGCTCCCACCGTCGCCCGGGGTCCTCCCGGCGGCCTCGCGCTCACGCGAGGGGCCGCCTTTCTCGTTCAGAGCTTCAGCTCCCAGGTCTCGCTCATCAGGCCCTCGCCGAACAGGGCGTGCGGCTCCGTGCCCACGAGCGTGAAGCCCGCGCGCTCGTACATGCGGCGCGCCGAGTGGAGCTGCTGCTCCGTCCACAGCCGCACCTTGCGATAGCCGGCCTCACGCGCGAACTGGAGACACGCGTCCATCAGCTTCGTGCCGACGCCGTGGCCCCGGGCCGAGGGCTCCACCAGCAGCAGGCGCAGCTTCGCCACCGTCTTGGTGTCGCGCACCAGGAACACCGAGCCGACGGGGCGGCCGTTCAGCTCGGCGATCCAGCAGCGCTCCCGCGCCGGGTCCCGCTCCTGGATGAAGCGCGAGGTGATGCCGGCCACCAGCGCCTCGAAGCGCAGGTCCCAGCCGTACTCCTGGCTGTACAGGATGCCGTGGCGCTGGACGACCCAGCCCATGTCGCCTGGGCGGTGCTCGCGCAGGACGACGTGGGCCGGGACGGCCTGGGTGGAGCGCTCGCCCAGCAGCTCCTCGATGGTCTGCATCGCGTCCAGGAGGCGCGGGCGCTCGTCGGCGCGCAGCGGGGAGAGCAGGGCTCGGATGGCGTCGTTGGAGCGGCTGTTGAGCCGGTGGTAGGTCTGCTCGCCCTTGTCGGTGAGCCGCACCAGGTGCTGGCGGGCGTCGAGCGCGGAGGGGACCTTCTCGATGAGGCCCTGGTTGCTGAAGTTGCGCAACAGCCGGCTCAGGTAGCCCGCGTCGAGCGCCAGCTCGCGACTGAGCTCCGTCGCGGTGGGGGACTCGCGGTGGTACAGCTCGTAGATGACACGCGCCTCGGTGAGCGAGAACTCGCTGTGGAGCAGGCCTTCGTCCAGCACGCCGATCTTCTGGGTGTAGAAGCGGTTGAAGTGCCGAACCGCCGCCACGGTGGGGGCACGTCGCATCGGTGCCATCGGCGTAGCATCGCCGATTCAGGGCGCCCGTGGGCGGGCCGCATAGCGCTCCGCGAGCACCGAGCACACGATGAGCTGGAGCTGGTGGTAGAACATCAGGGGCAGGACGATGAGCCCCAGGGCCGGGTGCGCGCCGAACAGGAGCCGCGCCATGGGCACGCCCGAGGCGAGCGTCTTCTTCGAGCCGCAGAACACCGCGGCGATCTCATCCTCCTTGTTGAACCCCAGCCGCCGCGCGGCCTGGGTGCTCAGCGTCAGGACGATGACCAGGATGAGCGCCGCCCCTCCGAGCACCAGCGCCAGGGTGGCGCCGCCGTGGAGGCCGAAGATGCCGGAGGCCACCGAGTCGCAGAAGGACGCGTAGACGAGCACCAGGATGAACAGCCGGTCGATGCCGTTGGTGTACTTGCGATGGCGGGCGAACGTCGCGCCCAGGAGCGGCCGGGCCAGCTGTCCCAGGGCCAGGGGCAACAGCAGCAGCGCGGACAGCTTGAGGATGGCCTCGCCCATGGACAGGCGCGCCCCGGTGGTCTGCGCGAGCAGGCCGACGATGAGCGGGGTGAGGACGATGCCCAGGAGGCTGGACAGGCTGGCGTCGAAGATGGCGCCCGCCACGTTGCCCCGGGCGACGCCGGTCATCGCCACGGACGAGGAGATGGTGGACGGCACGGCGCAGAGGAACAGGAAGCCGAGCGACACCTCGTCCGACACCCACCGGCCCACGGTGAGGTTGAGCACCACCCAGAGCGCGGGGAAGACGAGGAAGGTGAACGACTGCACCAGCACGTGCAGCCGCCACTGGAGGGCGCCGGCCTTGAGCTGGGAAGTGGGCATGCCCAGGCCGTGCAGGAAGAAGACGAGGAAGATGCCGACGTTGGTGACGACGTCGGCGTGCATCGCGCCGCCGGACCTGCCGAAGTCGGGGAAGAGGAGCGCGAGCCCCACGGCACCGAGCATCCCCAGGAGGAACCAGTCCCGCGACAGGCGCTTGATGAGGCGAAGAGACATGTGGGGGCTTGAATACCCCCGGACCTGGGAGACCTCCAGCCCTCCGTGTGTCGCACCCTCAACGCTCGATGCGGAACTCCACCACCACACCCGCGTGGTCGGACGGCCAGAGGCCCGCGGCGTTGCGGTCGTCCAGCTGGTTGCCGACGATGATGGCCGAGCGCACGTCGATGTCGTCGTCAGCGTCGGCGAACAGCACCAGGTCGATGCGCTCGTCGAGCGCTGCCGTGGTGGTGTCATTCACCGTCTCGCTGAAGCAGCAGGTGAAGCCGTCGCCCGTGCCCACGCGCGTCCAGGCATCGACCAGTCCGGTGTTCGCGCTGACGAGGGTGTCGTAGCCGGTGGTCACCGCGCCCGGGCCGGTGTTCATGTCGCCGACGACGATGAGCGGCCGCTTGTAGGTGTTGACGAGGGCAGCCAGCTCCGCGGCCTGGTTCTCATTGCCGGGGCGGAGCGTCTCCAGGTGGGTGTTGACGAAGGTGAAGGGGACGCGGTTCAGCGTGGCGTCGAGCTTGGCGTAGCCGCGCGTGAAGCGGATGGACGCGCCGCCCACGGGGACGTCCTGGGCGAAGGCGAAGTTCGCGGTCTCCACGTTGGCGATCTGCACGTCGCCGCGCGCGAGGATGACGTCGCGGTCCGTGAGGCGGACATCGGTGAGGTCGGTGGCGTTGCCGGCGAGCGCCGCGGGGACCTCCGCGTCCGCGTTCTGGATGGTGGCGGCGACGCGGTAGCTCAGGCCCCGGGCCTGGAGCTCGGCCTGGAGGATGGCCAGGAAGTCATACGTCACGGTGGTCGCGTTGGGCAGCGGGTTGTTGCTGAAGTCGCTCGGGCTCTGGGTGCGGAAGAGGGAGACCTCCTGCAGCCCGATGAGCGCGGGGTCGGTGGCCTGGATTTCATCCGCGAGCAGCTTGGCGCGCGCGGCGAAGTCGGTGGCCTGGACCGTGGTGTAGATGCGCGCGGCGAGGGCGGGGATGTCCTGGGGGGCCTGGGCGGTGGCGAGCAGCTCGATGTCGCCGCCCAGGTAGATGTTGCGGGTCATCACCTTGAACTGCGCCTCGTCGGGCTCCAGCGAGTCATCGTCGTTGTCGTCGTTGCAGGCGGAGAGGAACAACGGGGCGCACGCGAGCAGCGGCGCGAGGCGGAGCATGCGGAGTGGCTTCATGAGGGCCTGGGGCAGGGGTGGAGTGGCGCGATTTGCGCGCCGGTGCCCTGGCTCGGGCAATCGACCTGCCGGGCCCGCGTCGGCTCATGCACAGCCCCTCGCGGGGGAGTGTTCACATCCCTGCGGGACCCCGGCTGTAAGGCAGGGCGAGATGTTCGCCAGGAGCGGGCAGCGCGATTCGACGCAGGCCGGTGTCGCTCCAGGTGACGAAGCAGAACGCGTCGGACTCGAGGGGTTGGCCGAAGTCGAAGCTCGCGCGGGTGAAGCCCGTGTCGGTGGACTCCTTCACGGTGACGAGGAGGTCGCCCAACGTCAGCCGTGAGCCTGGAGGCGGAGGCACGTCGCGGTTGACCTGCTCCCAGAACCCCAGGTTGCGGGGCGTTCCGCGCACGATGAGGTCGAACGCGTGGGCGGAGGTCCGCTCGAGCACGTGGTCGTGGGGGGCGGCGCTGAGCAGGCGGTAGTGCTGGGGGGCTCGGCCCTGGAGGGCCATGGCGGCGGGGACATAGAGCGAGATGCTCGGGTCCGCGGCGGCGACCAGGACGAGGGTCCCCTTGCAAGGAGGCGCCTCGCGGGCGATGCGCCACTGCGCGTCGGCGAGACGGCCCAGGGAGATGCCGAGCCCCACGCGGAACGCGGGGCCCAGGAGACAGTGGCCGAGGACGAGGGCGCTGACGGCGGTCCAGAGCAGCAATCGATGGCGACGGGGGCGCTGGGCTTCGCGAGCGGCGGTCCATCCACGGAGGATGAGCGTCGCGACCAGGGCGCTTCCGGCGAGGAGCGGCACCATGAGGACACGGCCGCCGATGATGCCGGCGGCGCCGGGGAGGGTGGCGGCGATGCCTCCGGGGATGAGCCAGCGCAGGGCGTGTTGCTCCTGTTCGGAGAGGAGCGGGCGGATGGCGCGGAACATCAGCAGGACGAGGGCCGAGGTGAGGGCGCCCCAGGCCGCGAAGCCCGCGTGGAAGGCGGGGGTGCCCGCGGCGGCGTCGGAGGGGGTGGCCACGACGAGCTCGCCCATGAGGATGAAGACGCGCTGGAGGAGGGTGGCGAGGAAGTCTCCGGGAGCGGCGATGGGGTTGAGGTAGCCGCCGCTGCCGCGCGCGCCGTAGCCCTGGATTGCGTAGAAGAGGAGATACGCGATGACGAGGACCGCATAGGGCGCGAGCCGGCGGACCCGTGTGCGGAGTGGGTCGCGCCGTCCGAACAACTCGTAGGCGCCGAGGAGGGCGACGGCGCTCAGCGCGGCTTCGCCCGAGAGCAACGCGAGCGCGAGGGCGAGGGGCGCGAGGACACGACCGGGAGCCCAGCTGTCTTCACGGGCGCGCAGGTGCGCGGCGAGGGCGAGGAGGCCCAGGAGCGCGGAGACCAGGGGATGGCGGGCGGCGAGCCACGCGACGGGGAACAGGTGCGCGGCGGCGATGGCGTGGAGGACGGTGGCGAGCGCGGCGACGGGGGCGGGGAGGAGTCGTCGATGGAGCCAGCCCACGACGGTCACGAGACCGAGGAACCAGACGAGGCTGTGCAGGTGGGCGGGGAGGGGAGCGTCGGCGAAGAGCCACTCATCGGCGGTGAGGAGGGCGCTCGGGATGGGCCGGAAGAAGCGGATCGACAGCGTGTCCGAGGTCCACCAGGGGAGCAGCCCGGCTTCACGGAGTCTCTGTGGATCGGTGCGAGGGCCGCCCACGAACTCATAGAGCGTCAGGGGGCCCCAGTCGCCCAGCGCGGCGACCTGTCCGGAGAGGGCGAGACGGTGGACCAGGTCATCGAGCAGCAGTCCGACGCGAAGGGAGGGCAGGGAGACGAGGGTGCCGAGCGCGAGCGCCAACAGGAGCGAACGGGGCCAGGTCCACCAGGAGTTCGCGCGAGGAGGGCTCTCCGCCATGGTGGACATCACCTTCGCGCGAAAGCCTCCAGCGCATCAAGGCGGGGCACGGGTGACTCGGGCCATGGCACCAAGGAGGGCGCTAGACCTCCTCGAATCGAGCGCCTGTGATCTTCGCGGCCGCCAGGGCCGCCTTGATGTCCTCGGAGACAATGAGCGCGACCGACCATCCCCAGGTCCGGAACACCTTCGCGTTGCCCACTTTCGCGCGGTCAATCCGCAGGTCGATGACGCCCCTATAGTGGCCGACCTTCTCGGGTCGCTCATCTTCCGGCATCCAGTACTGAACCTCTTTGGATGCCTTGTCGTCGATGCAGCGAACGAGCTTCGTGGCCACGAGCATGACGTACTGCTCGGGGCATCCCGGGATGTCGACCGGGATGAGTTGCACATCATCGGGAGCCAGCTCCGCGAACAGGGTGGCCACCCTGACGTGGACCACAGGGGTCACGCCGGCGCCGGCAGCATTGAAGTCCAGCCGACGCCCAGTCTCGATGATGGGGAGCGTCAGGCGTCCCTTGACTTGAACGGGCCGCCCTTCCGTGAACTCCCAGATGTCTTCGACCTCCTGGCCCTGCGCATCGACAGGGTCTCCCAGGTACCAGTTCCCGGCCTGCACACTCTCGCTGAGTCGAAAGTAGCGAACGCGATGTTGCATGGTGAGGGTCCTCAATACATCACCGCCCCAGGGTCACAAGGCGGTGGAGTTCCGTTCCCTTGGTCGAGGCCTCTCTGGCCAGCTTCTGAAGTTCCAGCGTCAGGGCCTTCCGACAGTCAGTGACCTTTCGGCACCCACCCAAGGCATCCCTGAGTCGATCACGGATTATCACGTGGTAGCGCTCCGGATGTGGGCCCTTGTGTCCGACGATCTCGATGATGTTCTCGGGATCCTTCAGCTCCATCCCAGCCCTCTTGAACAGCTGTTCGAACCTCGGTGTCCAGGGCCCGCCACGCGCCGCTGAGACGTTGTTCTTGTTCGTGGCGATATGGTGGCGCTCTGCTCGGGGGCGCATCCCCTGGCTCGCCACGGCGAGGGCGTTGGGGGCGAGCGCGATGGTGAAGCCCTCCGCCGACACCGCGACCGACCGCACACTCCCTACAGCGGTGTACTGGATGCCGGCCTGCGCCTCCACGGCAAGTGCCGCCTGAGATGAGCCTGGCAGCTTCGACGCCTTGGCCGCCAATCCAGCGGTGCTACCGATAGCTGCCGTGGCGAGCATGACGAAGACGCGCGCGGCGTTCTCCCCGAGGACTTCGCCATACGCCTCGCCCGACGTGCTGAGCTGCGCGAAAGTCGTGGCCTCGTCCACCTGACGCACCAGGGTCAGCCACCCGTCCAGCAGTCGCCACACCGTGTCCACACCCAGATATGCAATGGCGAGGGCCGTCATGGTCGCGGCAACGCCCTTGGAAAGCGGTTCCGGTAGGGCCCAGAGCAAGAGGTACATCGTTGCAGCGGCCGTAATCGTGGCCATGACCGCTCCGGGGTCCGCCATGCCCTCGAGGGCTTCCACAGTCTCCTCCCATACCGAGTCCATCGCGATGGCCAGGGCCAACGAGTACTTGCCATCGCTGGCCAGCACTGGGCCTTCCTCCAATAGGCGGAGGCAGTCCCCAGGGAGGTTCTTCCGCTTGCACCATCGACCGTATGCGCGCGTCAGTTCGTCATCCTCGTAGAACTCCAACAGGAGAGGGCCGCTATCGTCCGGTCGACTCTGGAGGGTGAGCCTCGGAGGGCGGCCCTCGTAGCGGTACACCCCACTTCGGGATGGAACACCGAAAAGACTCCGGGCTTCCTGTAGAGGGCTGCGGAACGGGCGGACGTCCCGAGCCAGCTCCGCGATGACGTCCTCGAATTCGTCGCCATCGATTTCGGATGCCTCCACTTCCGCGCCTGGCTCCTCGCGAGGAGTAACAACGAAGGAGTCATGGTCGGTATCCAGCCGCACGACTCGACTCGTCGAGCAACCGGTGGTGACCGCAAGCAATAGGACCGGCACCGCCCAGCGAAGCGACATGAAGGCTCCCCAGCAAATGGCTCGCCACAGATAAGGCGCATCCGTGGAATCCAAGGATACACTTCGATCCTTCCGCGCCCGTCCGCTCGAGGGACGGGCCCATCGCACACCAAGGGCTGCACAGGGGCCATGCCCGCGTCGCGACCTGGCCTACTCGACACGCCAGGGCTCTACCGTCCGCATCCGGGATTGCGTGTGCCGGAGGCGGGAATCGCCCAGGTCACACGGGCCACGAGATTACGCTCGAGCGCGAGGACCATCATCCGTGCCCCGAGGAATGCTCGATGTCCCATCACCGCTTCAGCCGAAGTGAGTTCCTCGCGTTGACCCGCCTGCTCGCGGGGAGCGCGCTGCTCGCCCCCGTCGTCTCACACGCCGCCGCCCCCGCGAAGCCCCAGGCCTCGAAGCCCGCGACCGCTCCGCCCACCCGCGCAGAGGTCGATGCGATCCGCCGTGCCTGTCGCGGCTCCGTCACCGGCACCATCGCTTCCGACCCCGCCGCGGAGCTCATCGCCATCGGTGAATGGATGCGCCGCCAGGGCGCCGGCAGCGACTTCTACGGACAGGGCGAGCTGGTCGAGTCTTTCGAGAAGAAGCTCGCGACGCTGCTCGGCTTCACGGCCGCCTGTTACATGCCCACCGGCACCATGGCCCAGCTCATCGCGCTCCGCATCTATGCGGATGCGCGCGGCAACCGGAACGTCGGCCTCCACCCGTCCTCGCACCACGTGCTGCACGAGGACAGCAGCCACATCGTCCTCCACCAGCTGCGCGACGTCATCCTCTCGCCCTGGACACGTCCGCTCCTCGCCCGCGACGTACAACACTCACCGGAAGCGCTCGGCACCGTCAGCGTCGAGCTGCCCGTGCGCTGGCTGGGCGGTCAGCTCCAGACCTGGGAGCAGCTCCAGGAACTGAAAAGCACCTGTCGCGAGAAGAACGTGAAGCTGCACATGGACGGCGCCCGCCTGTGGGAGTGCCAGCCCTTCTACGACCGCCCCCTCGCCGATATCTGCCGAGGCTTCGACTCCGTCTATGTCTCCCTCTACAAGCATATCGGCGCGCTGAGCGGAGCCATGCTCGTGGGCAGCGAGGACTTCATCCGCGAGGCCCGCCGGTGGCGCCACCGACACGGCGGCAACCTCTACCACCACTATCCCTCCGTCGCCTCGGCGGCGATGCGTCTCGATGGCGCCATCGCCGGCCTGCCCGCGCTGTTCCGCCGCACCAAATCCTTGAGCGAAGCCCTGGCCGCGGACCCACGGCTCACCGTGCAACCCAGTCCCATCCAGACGAACATGTTCCGCGTCTACGTCCGAGGCGACGCCCAGGCCTTCTCGCTCCGCTCCCTCGCCCAGGCGAAGCAGTCACGCATCTGGCTGGGAGGCTTCGCCCCCACGCGCGTCCCCGGAATCATCGACACCGAGCTCGAAGTCACCGAGGGCCTCAACGACCTCACCGACGCGGAGATCGTCAGCGCCTATCGCCGGCTGCTCGACGAGGCCACCTGAAGCGGCACGGCACACAGCCCCTCGTGTGCCCGCCTGCTTCCGGCACAGTCCCGCGCGCTTGCGGAGGTCGACGTCTGCGTTACCTCAAATGCATGACCGAAGCACACCCCGCATCTCGCGACTTCAAGATTCCCGAGGGTTGCCCCGTCTGCGCATCGGACCTGCCCGTGCGTGTCACGGCGTCAGGTCCCAGCGGCGTCTGCAAGCACTGCGGATGGATGGGCCGCCCCGTCATCACCGTCACGCACCGTGGCCTGCGCGTCAGCTACGAGGGCGCCGCGGCCTGACCTCACCCTGCCTGTGACGCGGGAGCCCCAGCCTCCCGGGGCTCGGGCTGCGTGGCTCGCGTCGCCGTCTCCAGCCGGTCCACGCGCCGCAGCTCGGGGAAGCCCCAGGCCCAGAGCACCACGATGGCCAGCGTCCCCACCGCGCCCGTCACCACGGCGGGAACCGCGCCCACGTGCTCCGCGAGCCAACCCGCGCGGAACTCCCCCAGCTCATTGGAGGCGCCGATGCACATCATGTTCACCGCGCCCACGCGCCCACGCATCTCGTCGGGCGTGGCCATCAGCTCCAGCGTGTGACGCACCACCACGCTCACCATGTCCGCCGCGCCGGCCACCGCCAGCGCGAGCAGCGACAACGGCAGCGAGCGACTCATCCCGAACACCAGCGTCGCTCCGCCGAAGATGGCCACCGCCACGAACATCTTCACGCCCGCCCGTCCCCCCAGCGGCCGCATCGCCAGCACCACCGCCACCAACGCCGCGCCCGCCGCCGGAGCACACCGCAAGAGCCCCAGCCCCCACGGCCCCATGTGCAGCACATCCCGCGCATAGATGGGCAACAGCGCCACCGCGCCACCCAGCAGCACCGCGAACAGGTCCAGCGTGATGCTGCCCAACAGCATCCGCTGCCGACGCACGAACCCCAGTCCCGCCACCAGCGTGGAGAACGACAGGGGCGCCGAGGAGGCCCGGCCCGTCCGCACCTTCAGCGAGAGGATCCACACCACCGTCAGCGCGCACAGCGTGGCCGAGCCCAGGTACGCGCCCGTCGGTCCCGCCCACCCATAGAGCACACCGCCCACCGCCGGACCCGCGATGGTGGCCACCTGCCACGTGGTGGAGTTCACCGCCACCGCGCGCGTCAGCTCCTCCTTCGGAACCAGGTGCGGCGTGAGCGCCGAGCCCGCCGGTGCGTAGAACGCGCGCGCCGTGCCGAACAGCACCAGCACGCCGTACACGAAGCGGACATCCCGGATGTGCCCCAGCGAGAACGACAGCAGCGCCAGGCTGCACAGCAGCATCACGCCCTGACAGATGGCGAGGATCTTCCGTCGGTCGAACCGGTCCGCGACCTGTCCCCCAATCAGGCAGAAGCACAGGAAGGGCACGAACTGCGAGAGCCCCGTGTACCCGAGCGCCAGCGCGCTCCCGGTCACCTCGTACACCTGCCAGCCGATGGCCACCGACTCGACCTGCATCGCGAGCACCGCGCAGAGCCGGGCGATCTGGTAGAGGCGGAAATCGCGATGACGGAAGACGGAGAGGGCAGGGGCGGCGGTCTCGGACATGCTGGTGCCCGCCTGTAACGCACGCCCCGCGCGCTTTCCAGTCTCAGTGCGAGCGCACGGGAGCGAGCCTCCGCAGCGCTCGCTCCCCTGACGACTCCACCCCACACGTCCTCAGGCGGACGTCTTCCGGAACCGCCGCGCCGCCACGGCCATCACCATGACGCCGAAGAGGGCGAGCAGGACCAGCTGCAGCCACAAGTCCGGCAGCCCCGCCTCTCGCAACAGGACCCCGCGCAGCACCTCCACGTAGTAGCGCACGGGGTTCAGGTACGTCACCCACGCGAGCCAGTCCGGCATCGCCCGGACGGGGCTCATCACCCCCGACAGCAGCACCGCCGGCAGCACGAAGAGGAAGCCTCCGACGAACGCCTGCTGCTGCGTGCGACTCACCGTGGCGATGAGCAGCCCCACGCCCAGCGTGGACAAGAGATAGAAGAGCGTGGCCACCGTGACGAGCGTCAGGCTGCCACGCAGCGGCACCCCGAAGACCCACACGCCCACGCACAGCGCCAGCCCCACGTCCACCAGACCGATGAGCAGGAACGGCGTCACCTTGCCGGCCATCAGGATGCCGGGGCGCAGCGGCGTCACCTGGAGCTGCTCCAGCGTCCCCGTCTCGCGCTCACGCGACAACCCCATGGCCATGATGACGGTGGTGACGATGAGCAGCAGCATCGCCGCGATGCCTGGCACCACGTACACGGACGTGGCCAGCTCCGGGTTGTAGAGCACGCGCGGCACCAGCTCCACGGGGGCGCGGGGAAGCAGGTCTCCCTGCCGCTGGGCCTGCGCCGAGGCGAGCCGGGTCGCGCGCAGCACCGCGAACTGTGCCACGGCGTTCCCCGCGACGGACGAGCGCGTCGGGTCCGAGCCATCCACCAGCGCCTGCACCCGCGCGTCCTGTCCCTTCAAGACATCCCTCTGGAAGTCCCGGGGGATGATGAGCGCGACCGAGGCCTCGCCTCGCTCCAGCGCCTCCTCGGCGGTGCGTTCGTCGGACAGCTCCGCCTTCAGGTCCAGCGTGTCCCCGGCGAGCAGGGAGCGCGTGTAGTCGCGGCTCTCCGCCGTCCTGTCCCGGTCCACCACCACCGTGGGGACATGGCGCACGTCGAAGTTCACCGCGAAGCCCAGCAGGAAGAGCTGCATCAGGGGCGCCAGCGTCAGCAGGGCCATGACGCGCTTGTCCCTGGCCGTCTGGCGCACCTCCTTCACCACCACGGCCCGGTACTGCACCATCAGCGGATGCATGTCCGTGTCCCTCCCTTCAATCCAGGCGCCGCTGGAAGCGGCGGGTCGCCAGCACCAGCATGAAGAGCGCGAACAGGGCCAGGGCCACCAACTGAGGCCACAGCACCGACATTCCATTGCCGCGCAGGAGCACCCCGCGCAGCGTCGCCACGAAGTACCGCGCCGGAATCAACGTGCTGATGAGCTTCAGCGGCACCGGCAGGTTCTCGATGGGGAAGATGAACCCCGACAGCAGCATCGACGGCAGCACCGACGTCATCGTCGCCACCTGCGTCGCCACCACCTGGTTGCGCGTCACCACCGAGATGAGCAGCCCCTGGCCCAGCATCCCCACCAGGAACAGGACCGAGCCCAGCCCCAGGACCACGAGGCTGCCGCGCACCGGCACGTCGAACACCCAGGCCCCCACCGTCAGCACCAGCAGGACCTGGAGCAGGCCGATGCCCAGGTAGGGCAGCAGCTTGCCGACGACGATCT
The DNA here is from genome assembly GCF_006518215.1 of Myxococcus sp. AB025B. Lineage (NCBI taxonomy): Bacteria > Pseudomonadati > Myxococcota > Myxococcia > Myxococcales > Myxococcaceae > Myxococcus > Myxococcus sp. AB025B. Next base: position 21,936 of record NZ_SRLW01000050.1, on the reverse strand, counting down.
CCAACCGTCCCACCGGCGTCGCGAAGAGCTGCTCCATGGAGCCGCGCTCCCACTCGCGCGCCACCGTCAGCGCGGTGATGAGCACCGCGACGATGGCCAGCAGGTACGCGGCCAGCCCCGGCACCAGGAACATCGCCGAGCGCGCGTCCGGGTTGAACAGCGTCCGCACGCGCGCCTCCAGCGGCGGCGCCGCGAGCAGCACCGTGCCCCCCATGGAGCGACCCGCCATCTGCACCAGCGCCTGCGCCTTCGCGAGCGCCTGGGTCGCCGTGTTCCCGTCCGAGCCGTCCACCAGCCACTGCACCTGCGCGCCGCCGCGCTTCACGTCCTCCGCGAACCCCTTGTTCAAGAGGAGCACGCCCGTCACGGCGCCACGGCGCAGCTCGCCCAGGGCGGCCTCGGGGGAGGTGCCCTCGTGCGTGACGACGAACTCGTTCGACGCGGTGACTTGGCGCACCAGCTCGCGTGACAGGTCCGTGCGGTCCTGGTCCACCACCGCCAGCTCCAGGTGGTCCACGTCGAAGCTGATGCCGAAGCCGAACAGCACCAGCATCAGCACCGGCATCGCCAGGGCCAGATACAGGGTGCGGATGTCCCGGCGGATGTGCAGCACCTCCTTCTCCGCCATCGCGAGGATGCGTCCCACCCGATGATTCGCGCGTGTCGCGGCCATGGTGTCAGTCATCCCCCCGCTGCGCGCGGGCCGTGAGCGCCAGGAACACGTCATCCAGCGTCGGCGCGGAGTCCTCGAGCTCCAGCGGGTCCACGCCCCGAGCCCGCAGCCACCCGGCCAGCGTCTCGGAGGGGAGCCGCGCCGGGTCCACCCGCACCGTGGCCCCCGAGCCGAAGCGGCTCACGTCCAGCACCCCGTCCATGCCGCGCAGCGAGTCGAGCGCCGAGGACAGGTTCGGCCCGCGGACCTCCAACACCCGGCCCGGCGCATGCGTCGCCTTCAGGCCCGCCGGCGTGTCGAGCGCCACCAGCCTCCCATCCACCATGATGCCAATCCGGGCGCAGTTCTCCGCCTCGTCCATGTAGTGCGTGGTGACGAAGACGGTGGTTCCGCGGGACGCGAGGTCGCGAATCAGCTCCCAGAAGGAGCGCCGCTGCACCGGGTCCACCCCCGCGGTGGGCTCGTCGAGGAAGACGATGCGAGGACGGTGCAGCACCGCGCTCGCCAGCGCCACGCGCTGCTGCATGCCGCCGGGCAGGGCGCCCGTCACCTCGTCCTGGACCGCCTCCAGTTGCATGCGCTCCACCATCTCCCCGATGCGCGTGCGCAGCTCCTTCCCATGCGCACCGTACGCGGACGCGAAGAACTCCAGGTTCGCGCGCACGCTCAGGTCCAGGTAGAGCGAGAACTTCTGGGACATGTAGCCGATGCCCGCCTTCACGCGCTCGGGCTCGTGCTCCACGTCGAAGCCGGCGACGCGCGCGTCTCCGCCCGTGGGCCGCAAGAGGCCACACAGCATCCGGATGGTGGTGGACTTGCCCGCTCCGTTCGCGCCCAGGTAGCCGAAGATCTCTCCGACCCCCACATCGAAGCTCACGTCGTCCACGGCGGTGAAGGCGCCGAACCTGCGCGTCAGGTGACGCACCTCGATGGCCGGCGTCATGCGGCCCTCCCGCCGGTGTGCTTCTCGACCAGCGCCAGGAACACGGCCTCGAAGTTGGACGCCGCGGCGCCGTGTTCGCGCGCCAGGGCCCGAGGGTCTCCCTCCGCGATGAGGGTGCCCGAGTAGAGCAGGCCCACCCGATGACACCGGGCCGCCTCGTCCATGTACGGCGTGGACACCAGCAGCGTCATGCCTTCGTGGACCAGCGAGTAGAGCAGCTCCCACAGCTCGCGGCGGCTCACCGGGTCCACGCCGTTGGTGGGCTCATCCAGCAGCAGCACGCGCGGCCGGTGGAGCAGGGCGCACGCCAGCGCCAGCTTCTTGTACATGCCTCCGGACAGCGCATCCGCGCGCCGCTCCGTGAAGCGGCCCAGGCGGGTGATGTCGAGCAGTCGCTCGCGCCGCTCCGCGAAGTCCTCGCGCGACAGGCCGAACAGCCGCGCGAAGAAGCGCAGGTTCTCGTCGACGCTCAGGTCGCCATAGAGCGTGTTGCGCTGGGGCACCAGGCCCAGGGACTCACGCACCGCCGAGCGGGTGTCCGCCGGGTCCTCACCGAGCATCCTCACGCGCCCCGCGTCCGGCAGCAGCAGCCCCGACATCAAGCGGATGGCCGTCGTCTTCCCCGCGCCATCTGGCCCCACCAGTCCATAGACCTCGCCGGGCTGCACGGCCAGCGACACGCCTCGCAGCGCGAGGGCCTTCCCGAAGCTCCGGCGCACGTCCTCCAGCGACACGTCCACGTCGGGGCAGGGGCTCATGGCCGCTGCTCCGCCACCGCCGCGTCGTTCACCGGGCCCAGGGTGATCTCCACCGGCATGCCGGGCAGCAGCACGTCCGCGGGCGCCTCGATGTGCACCTCCACGGGATAGACGAGCCTGTCCCTGTCGCCGCGCGTCTGCACGTTGCGAGGCGTGAAGGCGGCCTCGCGCGCCACCGTCACCACGCGGGCATTGAAGATCCGGTCGGGATACGCATCCGCGCGCACCGTGGCGGACTGGCCCGGCCGCGCCGCCGCGAGCTCCGCGTTCGGCAGATAGAAGGTCGCCTTGGGACGATGCGTGTCGACCAGCCGCGCCACGACGGCGCCGGGCAGGGCGAGCTCCCCCACCTCGAGCGCCAGCGTCTCCACCGTCCCGCTCAGCGGCGCGCGCAGCTCGCACTCCGACACGGCGACCTGGGCCCGCCTCACCGTGGCCTCCGCGGCCTGGATGGCGCGCAGCGCGGACTCCGCCTGCTGCAGGCTCGCGCGCTCCTGTTCGGTGGCCGCGCGCGCCTGACGGGACGCGGCCGTGCTCGCATGGCGCGCCGCCGCGAGCTGCTGCTCCAACGACTGCGCCTGCGCGCGGGCCTGGTCCAGCGCGGCCTCCGTGGTCGCATCACCCATCTTCTGGAGCCGGTCCGCCTGCCGCTGGGCCAGGCCCTGCTGGTCCGCCAGCGAGGCGATCTGCGCCTGGCTTCCCTGCGCCTGCGCCGCCACCGCCTCGCTGCTGCGGCCCGCGGCCACCGCCGCCGCTCGCGCCGCGTCCGCCTGCGCCTGGGCCATGGCCAACCTCGCGCGGGCCTCCTCCAGCCCGGCCTCGGGCTCGGTGCAGTCGAGCGTGACGAGCACCGCGTCCTTCTCCACGCGAGCGCCTTCCTCCACCTGCCGCGACAGCACGCGGGCGTTGATGCGGGCGCGGAGGTCCACCGCCGTGCCCTCCACCACCCCCGAGCCTCCCGCTGGCCCCTCCGCGGCCCGTCGGTCCTTCAGGATGCGCACGCCCAGGAGCGTGGCGAGCGCCACCACCAGGACCACGAACAACACGACGGCACGTCGCATGGAGTCTCCCCTCGATGCCGCGGCCTCGCGCCGCGTGACGACCGCCCTCGATGGCAAACCGCATGCCAGGGTTTCCACACCAGGGCCGCCCGCCAGGTGTCGGAGTCCCGCGCGGCCACCCCGCCGGATATCCGGCACCCCCGCCGGAAGCCCGACACCCCACGACAGTCCAACATCCCTTCTTCATGCTTCTTCACGCCCGTGGACGCAGCGCCATGGCACCTTGCGCTCGCCGTGGCACCGCCATTGCTCTACGGCCGCGCGCCACGCTCCACGCGCAAGTCCCGAAGGCGAAGAGGCCCCATGCTGCTCGACATGTACCTGTTCTTCAGCCTGCCACTCCCACACCCACGCAGGCGCCTGCCGGCCCAGAAGCCCAAGCCCGCCGCGCCTCCCAAGAAGGCGGCGAGCAAGCCCAAGGCCTCGGCCCGTCGCACCTCCAAGCCCGCGCTGCGCGCCATCGACGGCGGCCGCTCCAGCCTCCGCTGAGCCCCAGCCACGGGCCCGGCAGGTCGAGTTGACAATCTGGGTCCATCTTGTCAAATCTGACAAGAATGGGCACGGACACGAAGACTCCCGCCAGGCCCGCGGCGGAGGACGCACGGAGGCACCGCTTGCTGGACGCGGCGCTCGGCGTCTTCCTGCGCTACGGCTTCCGCAAGACGTCCATGGACGAGGTGGCCCGGGCCGCCGACATCTCGCGCCAGGGGCTGTACCTCCACTTCGCGACGAAGGAGGAGCTGTTCCAGGCCACCTTGCGGCACGCGATGGAGGGCGCGCTCCAGCGGGCCCGCGAGGGCCTCTCGGACGGCTCCCTGTCCATCGAGGCCCGGCTGGTGCGCGGGTTCGACGCGTGGATGGGACACTTCGTGGGCAGCGTGGGCGCGGGGGCCTCGGACCTGACCGAGGCGGTGAACGGCACCGCCGCGCGCGAGGTCGTCGTCCAGCACGAGGCCCTGTTCGTGGAAGCGGTGACGAAGGTGGTGCGGGCCTCGGGGCTCGCGGCCGCCTACAAGCCGGCGGGACTGTCCGCCCGGCAGCTCGTGGACACGCTGAACGCCACGGCGCGAGGACTCAAACACAGCGGTGACACACGCGAGGCCTTCGTCGATGGGCTGACCCTCGCCGTGCGCGCGCTGTGCATGCCCTTGGGAGCGGCACGATGAAGACACGAGGAACGGCCCGACGCGTGCTGCGTCGCGGGGCGATGGGACTGGGCGCGGCGCTGGTGCTGGGCACGCTCTTCCTGGTCGTGGATGGCTACACGGCCTTCGGCAAGCGGGCGACGGGGGAGCGCAGGGCTCGCATGGAGCGCTCGCCCCAGTGGAAGGACGGGCGCTTCGTGAACCCACAGCCCCTGGTGAACCACTACGGGGAGATGTTCGGGGGACTGCTCGACGCCAGTCCCCATGCGAGCCCCGAGGCCCCGCTCGCCGTGGCGCCCATCGACCCGAAGCGCTTCCAGACGCCGCCCGCGTCGGGCCTGCGGGTGACGTGGATGGGGCACTCGTCGCAGCTGGTGGAGCTCGACGGCCTGCGCATCCTGACGGACCCGGTGTGGAGCGAGCGCGTGTCCCCCTTCACCTGGGCGGGCCCCAAGCGCTGGTTCCAGCCGCCCATCGCGATGAAGGACCTGCCGCCCATCGACGCCGTCGTCGTCTCCCACGACCACTATGACCACCTGGACCAGCCGACGATGGCGGCGCTGAAGGAGCAGACGAAGGCGGTCTTCATCGTCCCGCTCGGCGTGGGGGCGCACCTGGAGTACTGGGGCGTGCCGGTGGACCGCATCGTGGAGCTCGACTGGTGGGAGCGCACGAAGGTGGGAGACGTAGACATCGTCGCCACGCCCGCGCGCCACGCGTCCGGCCGGTACCTGTTCGACAACGACGCCAAGCTCTGGGCCAGCTACGCCTTCGTGGGCCCCACGCGCCGCGCCTGGTTCTCCGGCGACACGGGGCTGTTCCCGGCGATGAAGGACATCGGGGAGAAGCTGGGGCCCTTCGACGTGACGATGATTGAGACGGGGCAGTACCACCGGGCGTGGCCGGACTGGCACATCGGTCCGGAGCAGGCGGTGCTGGCACACCAGATGCTACGGGGGCAGGTGATGCTGCCCATCCACTGGGCCCTCTTCGGGCTCGCCTACCACGGTTGGACGGAGCCCGCCGAGCGGGTGCGCGCGGCGGCCACCAGCGCCTCCGTGACGTTGCTGCTGCCCCGGCCGGGGCAGAGCGTGGAGCCGGGCGCGGAGCCCGTCCGCGAGCAGTGGTGGCCCACGCTGACGTGGGAGACGGCGGCGCAGCATCCGGTGCTCTCGACGGGCATGGACGGCCCTGTCACCGTCACCTCTCCAGGCGGGCCCGCCGCTCGCTGACCGAAGGCGAAAATGGAACCGCGAAGTCGACGCAGCTTCCAGGCCATCCAGCTCAAGCACATCGCCCACATCTTCGGGCGCATGGTCCGCCTGAGGGCGTACGGCGGCGCGGTGCTGATGCTCGCCGTGTCCACCGCGGCGCTCGCGGATGGCGCGCCCTGGCGGCGCTACTGGTTGGTGGGGCAGGTGGTGGTGGCGCTGTCGTTCTTCTTCTACGAACTGCGCCGCTACGAGCGCGAGGGGCTCACCACCCGGAGCATCTCCGGCAACCTCGCGGTGGGCATCTTCCTGGAGCAGAGCCTGACGTGGGGCACGGGAGGGCTGGCCAGTCCGCTGCTGCCGCTGGTGTTGCCGCTCGCCTTCGTGGGCGCCGCCGTGCTGCCCCAGCGGCAGCGGTGGGCGTTGATGGCGGCGGAGCTGGTCCTGGTGTCGCTCCTGTCCGCGGCCCACCTGTTCGAGTGGACCCCGCCGCTGCACCTGTCGTTCCTGGGCGAGCCTCCCAAGGCGCTGTTGATCGCCATCGCCGTGGGGATGTTGTTCCTGGTCGTCGCGGCCAACATCGTGGGCGCCGCCATCCGCGGCACCTTCGAGGACATGCTCACCGAGTCCTTCCTCCAGCGTGACGAGCTCTTCGCCACGCACCGCACCCACGCGCGGACGCTGAAGGCGCTGTCGGGAGAGATTGCCCACGAGCTGAAGAACCCCCTGGCCACGGTGAAGGGGCTCACGCAGCTCATGCTCCGAGAGGACGGGCGCGCGCAGCCTCGCGAGCGACTGGAGGTGCTCGCGGGCGAGGTGACGCGGATGCAGGGCATCCTGGAGGAGTTCCTCAACTTCTCACGCCCGCTCGTCCCGCTCTCGGTCAACCAGGTGGACCTGGCGTCGCTGTGTGACGAGGCGCTCGTGCTCCACGAGGGCCTGGCCACCGAGCACCAGGTGCGGCTGTCGCGCGGTGGGGACGGGCCGGTGCTCGCGGTGTGTGACGCTCGCAAGGTGAAGCAGGTGGTGATGAACCTGCTCCACAATGCCATCGAGGCCAGCCCTCCGGGAGGCCAGGTGTCCATGGATGTCGAGTCTGGGAGCGCGGGTGACGTGCGCGTCACCGTCCGCGACTCGGGGACGGGGCTGTCGCCGGAGCTGGTCGACCGCGTCTTCGAGGCGGGGGTCACCACGAAGGCGCGGGGCTCGGGACTGGGGTTGACGGTGGCGCGCGCGCTGGCGCGGCAACACGGGGGCGACGTGACGCTGCGCAACGAGGACGCGGGGGGCTGTGTCGCGGAGCTGATGTTGCCTCGGGAGCTGCCCGCGGGCACGCTCGATGGCGTGCGGGAGCGGGAGGTGGCGCGTGCGGGCTGAAGCGAACGAGACGACTCGCGTGCTCGTGGTGGATGACGACGCGGGCGTGCGCTTCACGCTCAAGGAGATGCTCCGGAGCCTGCGGGGCGTGGAGGTGGAGCAGGCCGAGGACGGCGCTGCCGCGCTGGAGAAGCTCGCGGCGCGGCCCTTCGATCTGGTCATCACGGACCTGCGCATGCCCCGGATGGACGGCCTGGAGCTGGTGCGCCGCGTGAGCGCGACGCCGAGGGCTCCGCGCCTCATCGTCATCACCGCGCATGGCTCGGAGCGCTTCGCGGTGGAGGCGGTGAAGGCCGGCGCCTACGACTACTTCCGCAAGCCCTTCGACGTGGACGAGCTGCTCGCCGTCGTCACGCGCGCGCTCGAGTCCGTGCGCCTGCGGGACGAGAATGAGCGACTGACCGGAGAGCTCAACCTGTCGCGCTCGCTGGTCTTCTCCTCGGAGTCCATGGGGCGGCTGGCGCAGCTGGTCCAGCGCGCGGGCTCGCGAGACGTGACGGTGCTCATCACGGGCGAGAGCGGCACGGGCAAGGAGCGCGTGGCGGAGGCGCTGGTGCGCGCCTCGCCGCGCGCGAACCGCCCCTATCTGCGCTTCAACTGCGCGGCGCTCACCGAGGAGCTCGCGGAGGCGGAGCTGTTCGGACACTCGAAGGGCGCCTTCACCGGGGCCGTCAAGTCGCGCCAGGGGCTGTTCCGCGAGGCGGACGGCGGCACGCTGCTCCTGGACGAGGTCGGCGAGCTGGCACCGCCGCTCCAGGCCAAGCTGCTGCGAGTGCTCCAGGAGGGCGAGGTCCGCCCGGTGGGAGAGGATCGGCCCGTGAAGGTGGACGTGCGAATCCTGGCGGCGACGCACCGCGACCTCCGCAAGCGCGCGGCGGAGGGGCAGTTCCGCGAGGACCTCTACTACCGGCTCAACGTGGTGCAGCTCCGCGTGCCACCGCTGAGAGAGCGGCCCGAGGACATCCCCGTGCTGTCGCGCATGTTCCTGGACCGCTTCAGCGGCCGCTTCCACACGGGACGACTGGCGCTGCCGGAGGGGTTCTTCGAGAGGCTCTCCGCGCTGCCATGGCCCGGCAACGTGCGCGAGCTGGAGAACACGCTGGAGAGCCTGGTGGCGCTGTCCAGTGACGGCGAGCTGGACCTGGCCCTCCTGCCGACCCCCGTCACCACCGGTGCGCCCGCGACGATGGCGCAGTCCGAGGTGCCACCTCGCGGCGAGGAGGCTGGGGCGAGCCTGGGGCTCAAGGAGCGGGTGGAGGCCTACGAGCGCGGGCTCATCCTGGACGCGCTGCGCATCGAGGGCGGCAACCGCAGTGGCGCGGCGCGGCGTCTGGGCATTGGCCGGGCCACGCTCCACGACAAGCTGCGCAAATACGGACTGGACAGCGCCCCCGAGGAAGGCGGAGAGGGGAAGGGCTGAACCCGGGCGGCTCGGGAACAAACGTCGTTCCGGGGAGTTCGGGGCCGGCTTGCGTCCCCCACGATGTCGCGTCTCTTCCAGGAGCGTGCATGTCCCCCGTATCCCGTCGCCTCGTGGCAGTGTTGCTGTGCGTCCTCGGCAGTCCCGCGGTGGCCCAGCGCTCGAAACCGCCCGAGGGCCCGCCTCCGGAGCGCGCCGAGCGCATCCGCAAGGGCTACACCAAGTTCGAGTACCGCATCCCCATGCGGGACGGCGTGAAGCTCTTCACGTCCGTCTACGCGCCGGTGGATGCGTCGCCGGCGAAGAAGTACCCCATCCTGTTGGTCCGCACGCCCTACAGCGTCGCGCCCTATGGGCTGGACCGGTACCGCGGCGCCCTGGGGCCGGGTGAGGAGTTCGAGAAGGACGGCTACATCTTCGTCTTCCAGGACGTGCGCGGCCGGAACATGTCGGAGGGCGAGTTCGTCAACGTGCGGCCGCACAACCCGAACAAGCGCGGGCCCAAGGACATCGACGAGAGCACGGACACGTACGACACCATCGACTGGATGGTGAAGCGCCTGCCGAACAACAACGGCAAGGTGGGGCAGTGGGGCATCTCGTATCCGGGCTTCTACACGTCGGCGGGCGCCATCGACTCGCACCCGGCGCTCAAGGCCGTGTCGCCGCAGGCGCCCATCGCGGACTGGTTCTGGGACGACATGCACCGGCATGGCGCGTTCAACCTGACGCTGGCGTTCAACTTCTTCTCCAGCTTCGGCAAGCCGAGGCCCGCGCCGACGGACAACGAGGACTGGAACCGCTTCCCGTTCGGCACGCCGGATGGGTACCAGTTCTTCCTGGACCTGGGGCCGCTGAGCAACGCGGAGACGAAGCACATGAAGGGGGACGTCGCGTTCTGGAAGGACGTGGTCGCGCACCCCAACTACGACGCCTTCTGGCAGGCGCGGAACCTCTTGCCCCACCTGAAGAACATCAAGGCGGCGGTGCTGACGGTGGGCGGGTGGTACGACACGGAGGACCTGTACGGACCGCTGCGGACGTACGCGGCCATCGAGAAGCAGAACCCGGGGACGCAGAACACGCTGCTCATCGGACCGTGGCCGCACGGTGGCTGGGCGCGGGGCGAGGTCGACAGGCTGGCGGACACGGAGTTCGGCTTCAACACGGCGGAGGCGTTCCAGACGCTGGCGCAGGGGTTCTTCAAGTACCACCTCAAGGGCGGCGCGAAGCCCGAGGTGCCGGAGGCGATGGTGTTCGAGACGGGCGCCAACCGCTGGCGTCAGTTCGACGCGTGGCCGCCGAAGGGGCTGCGTGAGACGCGGCTGTTCTTCCAGCCCAAGGGTGGGTTGTCGATGAAGGCGCCCGCGGGGACGAACCCAGCGGAGTCCTTCGCCGAGTACATCAGCGACCCGGCGAAGCCCGTGCCGTACACGCAGGAGATCCTGACGCGCTGGAGCAGCAGCTTCATGGCGGAGGACCAGCGCTTCGCGTCGACGCGGCCGGACGTGCTGGTGTTCCAGACGGAGCCGCTGGAGCAGGACCTCACGGTGGCGGGGCCGCTGGAGGCGGAGCTGTGGGTCTCCACGACGGGCTCGGACGCGGACTGGGTGGTGAAGCTGGTGGACGTGAACCCGGGCACGATGCGCGGCTGGTCGCGCGCCGACGCGGAGAAGGGCATGGAGAACCGGGGCGCGCAGCAGACGCTGATTCGCGGCGAGCCGTTCCGCGGCCGCTTCCGCGACAGCTACAGCGAGCCCAAGCCCTTCAAACCGAACGAGGTGACGAAGGTGCGCTTCACGATGAACGACGTGTTCCACACGTTCCAGCGCGGGCACCGGGTGATGATCCAGGTCCAGTCGAGCTGGTTCCCGTTCATCGACCGGAACCCGCAGACCTACGTGCCCAACATCTTCGAGGCGAAGGAGTCGGACTTCACGCGCGCCTTCCATCGCGTGTACCACTCCTCCACGCACCCGAGCTCGCTCAAGGTGGGCGTGCTGCCATCGCTGGACGCGCAGGGCGGGTGAGGCCCTGCCTGACCGCTCGCTCCGTGGCGGAGGACTCGCCCTCGCTGGAGGCCTGAGGCGGGGGCGCGGCACGGTCGTCCGCTCTGTGGCGGACGACGCGCCGTCAACAGCCGCCCAGCGCGACGACGGTGGAAGGATGACACGGCATTCGGTTCGCCTTCGGCGCCCGCCGAGGAGGCACGGCGAGCGGCGCCGGACACCCAGGACCTCTCGATGCGCCCTGGCTCGTAGCCGCAGCCGCACTCGAGGTGGGCATGGCGCCACCCCTTGGTACACAGGGTGGCTGGCCCGAGGGTGCATGTGTCAGGCATCGCCCGCTCGACGAGGCGTGAGGGTTGACGGACGGGAGATCCCCTCCCGTTCCTGTTAGGTTCCGCCGCATCGCGGGACGACGGACGGGAGGGTGGGACAGTGACTGGCACCGAGGGGCCCGACAACGGGCTGGTGCGACTCGACGGGAGAGAGGGCGAGGGAGGAGGGCAGATCCTCCGCTCGGCGTTGTCGCTGTCGCTCATCACCGGCCGGCCGTTCCACATCACCCACCTGCGCTCGCGGAGGGACCCTCCCGGACTGCGTCCGCAGCATCTGGCGTGTGTGCGTGGCGCGGAGGTCCTGGGCGGCACGAGCGAGGGCGCCTCCGTGGGCGCCTCGGAGCTCTCCTTCACCCCAGGCTCCGTGCGCGCCGGGGACTACCTGGTCGAGGTGGGCACCGCCGGGAGCACACCGCTCCTGTTCCAGTGTCTCGTCTATCCGCTGGCCCTCGCGGGCGGCGGACGGCTGACGCTGCGCGGTGGGACGCACCTGCCGCACAGCCCCAGCTTCCACTACGTGGCCACGGTCTGGCAGCCGGTGGCCATGGCGTACGGGCTGCCGGTGCACCTCACCATGCCGCAGGCGGGCTTCTACCCCGAGGGCGCGGGGGAGCTGGTCGCGGAGGTGGGCGCGCCCAGGCAGCCGCCGCTGCTGGTGGAGCTGCCCGCGCGCGGGATGCTGCACGAGGTGCATGTCTCGTCCTTCGTGGGCGGCTTGCCCTTCAGCATCGCGGAGCGACAGTCGCGAGCCACGGTGGCGACGCTGCGCGAGCGAGGCATCGTCGCGGAGGCGGAGAACCGGCCGCTGCCCGTGACGCGTTCGACGGGCACGGTGACCTTCGTGCTCGCCCAGTTCGAGCACACCATCGCGGGCTTCACGGCGCTGGGAGAGAAGGGCCGTCCCGCGGAAGAGGTGGGGCGAGAAGCGGGCGAGGCCCTGGCGCACTTCATGGAGACCGGCGGCGCGCTGGACGAGTACCTCGCGGATCAGATCCTCCTGCCCGCGGCGCTGCTGGCCTCGGGCCGGTTGGGGAAGGCGGAGCCCGGGACCACGCGCTTCACGGCGGCGCGGGTGACGGACCACCTGACGACACACGCGCGCGTCGTGGAGCGCTTCCTGCCGGTGCGTGTCCAGGTGGACGCGAGCGGGGCCGTCGAGGTACGCCCCGCGGGATGAGTCCTCCAGACCCCGCAGTCATGGCGTTGCTGGCGCGCGTCTACGGCACGAACAACACCTTCTTCGACGACGACGGGAACTACTGCCACCGCATCCCCACCACCTTCACGATGGAGGACCACCAGCGCCTGAAGGCCGCGGGGCTGGTGCCCAACACCTTCGTGCAGTGGGAGCACGACGCGGTCATCCAGAAGCTGCGCAAGGCCGCCAAGGCCGTGGACCTGCAGCGGGCCGCGGACGCGTTCGTGGCCTCGATGACCTCCGCCGATGTCGCCTGGTTGGCGGTCCTGCCCGCAGCGGTCCTCGGGCGCGCGATGCCGACCCACAAGGAAGACCCCATGGGCGGTGGTCACTGCCGGGTCTGCTTCTTCGAGGAAGACTCCATCGACGCCACCTGCACCGCGTACCTGAATCACGTCCAGGGAGCGATGTGGGGCGTGGCGCAGCCGACGGAGGGCGTGCTCACCCTGACGCGGGCCCTGGACCAGAAGGCCGCCGAGTGGCCCAAGCCCACGCCGCGCGATGTCTGGGTGTTCCACCAGATTCTCGACCTGCTGCGCCGCCTTCCGCCCGCGTCGCGCTACAGCCATGCGCGCACCGCGCTCCACAAGGCGAAGCTACTGAGCGCCAGCAGCACCTATCGCTGCGAGACGGTGCTGGAGGCGCTCGCGTTCATCAGCATCCTCGAGACGCCCGAGCACCCGGGTCTGCTGACCCGCTTCACCCGGGCCGTGGAGCGCGACCAGCGCCCCACGATTCGGGTCGAGGTCCCGGCCCCGCTGGCGTGGTGGTCGGCCAAGGACGGCGTCCGGAAGGAGAACGTCGAGAAGCTGTTCGGCCACCTCGAGCGACCGAAGAAGGAACCCGTCGCCGCCCCGGCACCGCCGGCCACGAAGCGACGCAAGCCGGCCAGCGCGGCGACTCCCGCCGGCGCGAAACCGAAGTCCCTCCCTGGACCGCCGACGCCGGGCAGCGTGTATGCCATCCAGTTCCGAGAGGACCTCTGGGGCGCGGCCTATTGCCATCAGGTTCGCACCGATGAGCCCACCGGAACCCTGCGCGGCCGGATGGAGTTCCTCGACCTCTTGTCCCCCACACCCCCCACGGCGGAGCAGGTCGTGGGCCTCCAGTTCCGGGACCGCTTGAACGGCGAGCGCTGGCAGACCTGGTGCGCGAGCCTCGACAAGACGACCGGCATCAAGCGAATCGCGGTGGGCGTGCCCGCGCCAGCGCACCGCCAACCCATGCCGATGCGCATCCCCGTCGGTGGCGCCAAGGACCTGAAGCACCTCGCGGGTTGGAACTTCAAGGAGGTCTGAAGAACGGCGACTTCGCCGCGTAACCTTCGCGCTGTGTGCGGGTTCTCATGGGGCCATTTCAGGAGGAAGGTCCCATGAAGCGAAGCGGAACGACGCGGTTCATCTGGGCGTGTGCGCTGTGGTCCCTGGGCAGTGCCGGCTGTGGTCATCCCGACGCCGCGCTCGAAGCGAATGAAGGGACGACGCGCTCGGCCCTCACGGTGTACGAGCAGGCCGCGTTCGACACGGCCCACGAAGCGCTGGGCTGCAAGTCGCTCGGGAACTTCTACTGGGAGATCGGCACCGGGACAGGGCCGCTCTACGGCCTGTCGAAGGGGAGCGGCGTCACGGCGACGACGGTGATGCCCATCGCCTCCGCGAGCAAGTGGCTCTACGCGGGCGCCTACGTGGAGTCCAAGGGCTACGCGAACCTCACCGTGGACGAGAAGAAGCGCCTCAACTTCACCAGCGGCTACATCGACGAGAACACCACGCTGTGTGACGTGGCCGGGACGAACGTGTCCACGTGCTACGGAGCGTCGTTCAAGGGCGTCACCTACCGCCCGCTGCAGAATGGCCGCTACTTCTACAACGGCGGCCACATGCAGAAGCTGGCGCTGGATGACATGCCCCTGCGCAGGGGCACGGGCATCGCGAGCGTGATGGACTGGCTCAACCCCTTGCTGGGCACCACCTTCCCGGAGTCCGACAGCGACGTGGCCCCTGCGGGGGGCTTCTCCGGGAGCGCGGCGCAGTACCGCGTCTTCCTCTTGAAGCTGCTCAACAACCAGACCGCGCTGGCCACCCGGCTGACGGTGGACGCGGTGCCGGCCGGGCCCGGGGGCACGGGGGTGTCGTTCACGCCGTGGACCGCGGGTGAGGCGTACTACGGGCTGGGGCACTGGATTGAAGGGGAGCGCGTCGGCGGCACCTGGACGGTGACGGGGCACTCGTCCGCGGGAGCCTTCGGCTTCTACCCGTGGGTGAACGCTGCGCGGACGCGGTACATGGTCCTGGCGCGGCTGCGTCAGCTCGGGAGCGAAGAGGGCGAGAAGTCACGGGCCTGCGCGCAGAGCATCCGCACGGCCTACGAGACGGGGGTGGCGCAGCCGTAGGCCGCGCCGTCGGCTCCAGCTCCACGGAGAGCTGGAGCGCGAGGGTGCTTCAGGCCGCCTCGTCGTCGGCGCGGTTGGAGTTGTTCCCGAAGGTATTGATGTTGTCCATGTCCTTCGACGTGTTCCGGAAGGCCCGGATGGCGAAGGGGATGGCGACGAGGAACACGATGCCGGCGAGGCCCGCGGCCTTCCAGGGGAAGGGCTGGGTCTTCACCTGGATGTCCTTGCCGTAGTTGTTGAGGTTGTTGCCCATGGCGCGCTGCTTGGCGGCCTCGCGCTCCTCGGCGGTGAGCTCACGGGGGGCGTTGAATTCCTGGACCGGTTTGCGCGGCTGGGCCAGCGCGGCTCCGCCCGTCGCGAGCGCGAGGACGAGGAGGAGTCGGGCAAGGGAAGGGGTTCGCATGGTGGGGGAGGCTATCACGACCCAACGGGCCTGCTGAACAGGGCTTGCACCGGGAGAGCGTGTCCAGTACGCGCCTGGGTGCCCACATCGACCTCGGGACGCCATGCTGCGCCTGCCCTTCCTCGCCATCGCCAACCTGTTGCTGCTCCTGCGAACCCTGCTGGGTGCGCCCTTCCGGATGTTCGCGGCCGGGAGCCGTCCAGCCTACGTGCGCTTCCGCCTGACGGGGGATCCGCCGTACCGGGAGCAGCGCAAGCCCCGGTTCTCACTGGGGGGCGGCTCGAAGCCGGAGCCCTCGGACGTGACGTCCCTGGAGACGTTCGGGGAGGCGCTGCGGCTGTTGGCGCGGGACGCCAAGGTGAAGGGGGTGTTGCTGGAGGTGGAGGGGTTGGGGTTGCCCCAGGCGAAGCGGGACGCGCTGCTGGCGTTGCTGGCGGAGTTCCGGGCTGCGGGCAAGCGGGTGGTGACGTGGGCGGTGATGGTGGACACGGATTCGTATCCGGTGCTCTGCGCGGCGGACGAGGTGCTGCTCGCGCCCATGGGGCGGCTGGAGCTGGTGGGGTACGCGGCGGAGTCGACGGCGTTGGGGGAGGGGCTGTCGCGCATCGGCATCCGGCCGCAGTTCATCCGCCGGGGTGACTACAAGACGGCGCCGGAGCTGTTCACGCATCCGGAGGTCTCCGACATCCAGCGGCGCACGGTGGAGTCGTTCCTGGACGAGCGCTACGCCGCGCTGGTGGAGGCGGTGTCCGCGGCGCGGAAGAAGACGCCGGACGAGGTGAGGGCGCTCATCGACCAGGGACCGTACAGCGCGCAGCGAGCGCAGGCGGCGGGGCTGGTGGATGGGTTGGTGAGCGAGGTGGACCTGCCGCTGCACCTGGGGATGGTGGAGAAGAAGGACGGCGCGGCTCCGGAGGATGACGACACGGAGCTGGAGCCGATGGAGATGTACCTGGAGACGGTGCCGTTTCCGCCGGTGAAGTGGCGGCGGTGGAAGCGCAAGCCCCGGCTGGCGTTCGTGCCGGTGTCCGGGATGATCGTCCCGGGGAGCGGGAACGCGGGGGGCCGGTTCGCGACGTCGGACGCGGTGGTGAAGGGGTTGAGGGCGGCGGCGCGGGACAAGCGGTCCAAGGCCATCCTCCTGTATGTGAACAGCCCGGGTGGGGCGGCCATTGCCTCGGAGCAGATCCTCGAGGTGGTGCAGCGGGTGGCGAAGAAGAAGCCCGTGATCGCATACATGGACAGGGTTTGCGCCAGTGCGGGCTACATGGTGGCGCTGGGCGCGAAGGAGCTGTGGAGCGCGCCGCACGCGGTGGTGGGCTCCATTGGTGTGTTCGCGGGCAAGTTCGACACATCCGGGTTGATGCAGATGTTGGGCATCCACAAGACAGTGATCACGCGCGGGGCGAACGCGGGGTTGTTGTCGTTCTCGCGAAGCTTCACGGAAGGGGAGCGGGCCGCGCTCGAGGCGGACATCGAGGAGATGTACCAATCCTTCCTGGGGCACGTGGCGAAGGCGCGCGGGCGGACCAAGGAGGAGATCCACGCGCTGGCCGAGGGCCGCGTGTACTCGGGCCTGCGCGCCAAGGAGGCCGGGCTGGTGGACAAGCTCGGCGGGTTCGAGGAGGCGTGCCGGTACGCGCTGTCGCTCGCGAAGGTGGCGCCGGGTGACTTCGAACTGAAGTCCTACGGTGCGCCCGCGCCGCGGATGTCATTGCTGAAGCTCCTGATGGGCGCAGCGCACCCGGCCACGTATGCCCTGTGCCCGGTGTCGTGGGACCTGAGCGGCGATGCGAAGGAGACGCTCGTGTCGTTGGCGGACGAGCCCGAGGTCGACTCGTGGCTGCGCCGGTTCGCGCACAAGCTCCGTGGTACGGTCCGCGCCCCATGAAGCGCACCGTCCTCACAGGGCTCCTCGTGCTGGCCCCCGCCTGCGCCACGCCGTCGCGGGAGCCCGTCTCCGTCGCGGAGGCCTACGCGCGAGCCCTCGACGAGGGACGGCTCCAGGACGCCTACGCCCTCACCACCAACGGCCCCGACGGGGAGACGGCCTTCCTGGAGCGCTACTCCGACGAAGCCGCCCGCCGCGAGCGCGCCGCCGCCGTCCGCTCCAGCGCCAAGGTCCTCGAAGCCCGAGCTCCCGCGCTCACCCTCGCGCGCTCCGGCCCCGACTGGCGCGTCGTCGAGGCCCGCCCGGCCGATGTCCCTCGCGCCGCGCTCCGCCGCTTCCTCGACGCCTCCGAAGCCAAGGACTGGAAGACCGCCTACGGCCTCCTCGCCGCTCCCTTGCGCGCCCGCTACACCCCCGAGCGCCTCAAGGAGGACTTCGAGCGCGAGCCTCTCGCCAAGGAGCGCCTGCGCCGGGCCCGGCTCGCCCTCAACACCCACGTGCGAGTCGGCGCTGGAGAGGCCACCTTCCCCCTGGGCGACGAGCGCGCCGTCCGCCTGGTCCTCGAGGACGGCGAGTACCGCGTCTCCGCTCTCGAGTAGGGCCCGCCTGCCCGTTCCCACAGTGTCCCTGATGGACACCTTCAGCCCGTCGACACCCTCCGGCCCTCCAGTCCGCCGCCAGGGTGCGTCCTGGGCCACACCGCGTTAAACGACGTTGTACAGCTCCTCCCGGACTGGCATGTTCCGCGCCCCTGGGGGTGCTCCCAAGCGCCCGTTTTCCAAAAGGTTTCAGGTGTCCCGATGAGCGTTACCGAGGCCGACGTCCTCGCGGCCATGTCGAAGGTGATCGATCCCGAGCTGCACGTGGATCTGGTGAAGGCCGGAATGGTGAAGGACGTCCGCGTCACCGGCGACACCGTCAAACTCAAGATCGAGCTCACCACGCCCGCCTGCCCCATGAAGGGGAAGATCCAGGCCGACTCCGAGGCCGCCCTCAAGGCCGTCCCCGGCCTGAAGTCCTTCAACATCGAGTGGGGCGCACAGGTCCGCTCCGCCGGCGGCGGTGTCCCCGCGGGCGCGCTGCTCCCCAAGGTGAAGAACATCATCCTCGTCGGAGCGGGGAAGGGCGGCGTCGGCAAGAGCACCGTCGCCGTCAACCTGGCCACCGCCCTGGCCCAGCACGGCGCCAAGGTCGGCCTGCTCGACGCCGACTTCTACGGCCCCTCCGTCCCCCTGATGACCGGCCTGGGCGACAAGAAGCCCGTCAGCCCCGACGGCAAGTCGCTGGATCCGCTCATCGCGCACGGCCTCAAGGTCATGTCCATCGGCTTCCTCGTCGAGGCCGACCAGGCGCTCATCTGGCGCGGCCCCATGCTCCACGGCGCGCTGATGCAGTTGGTGCGTGACGTGAACTGGGGCGAGCTCGACTACCTCGTCCTGGACCTGCCCCCGGGCACCGGTGACGTGGCCCTGTCGCTGTCGCAGTCCATCCGCGCCGCGGGGGCGGTGCTCGTCACCACGCCGCAGGACGTCGCCCTGGCCGACGTGGTCCGCGCCAAGCAGATGTTCGACAAGGTCCACATCCCCGTGCTGGGCATCGTGGAGAACATGTCCCAGTTCGTCTGCCCGAACTGCTCGCACGTCACCCCCATCTTCAACCACGGCGGTGGTCGCAAGGCCGCGGAGATGTTCGGCATCCCGTTCCTCGGGGAAGTTCCGCTGGACTTGAAGGTGCGTGTGTCGGGAGACTCGGGCGTACCGGTGGTGGTGGGCGCCAAGGACAGCCCGGAGGCCAAGGCCTTCCTGGAGGTCGCTCGCAACATCGCGGGCCGAGTGTCCGCGCAGAGCGCCAAGAGCATCCCGCTGCCGGTGGTGCAGGCACGCTGACCCACCCAGGAGACGCTTCATGCCCCCGGCCGGCAACGACGAGTATCCCGACGACCCGCTCATCGACGAGGACCGTTCCGGCCGGGAAGGGCGCGCCTCGGGGCCCGCGGGTTTCGTCCCGGAGTTCGTCCGCCGCATGGCCGTCGCCGGCCTGGGCGCCCTCTTCATGACCGAAGAGGGCATCCGCAACCTCGCCGGCCAGCTCAAGCTCCCGAAAGAAGCCCTCGGCTTCATCCTCTCCCAGGCGGAGAAGACCAAGGATGAAGTCACGGGCGCGATCACCGAGGAGCTCCGCCGCTTCCTCCAGTCCGAGAAGCTGCGCGACGAGTTCCTCAAGCTGGTCTCCGGCATGACGCTGGAGATCAAGGCGCAGGTCCGGCTCGTCCCGCCGGACAAGGCCGAGAAGCTCGGTGAGGATGAGCCCGAGCCTCCCGCCGCCGAGCCGCGCCCCAAGGAGAAGAAGCACGCCGCGGCCCCCACCGCGCGCGTGGTCATCTCCGAGCTCAATGCCCGCCGCCCCGGCTCCCGGCGCTCGAAGAAGGAGTAGTGGTGGCGGACACGCCTCCCCCTGAAACACCCGCCGCGCCCGCGCGGAAGGGCTTCCGTTCCTCGCCGCTCGCCAAGCGGCTGCCGCTGCTCGTGGCCGTCGGGCTGGGCCTGTGGTTCTGGCAGGTGACCGGCATCCCCGAGCGCGAGCTGGTCATCCATCCCTCGGGTGACGGCTGGCGACAGGCGCGCGCCCTGGACCTCCAGGTGAGCGGCGCGGACGGCGAGCTCATCAAGCGCGAGGAGCGCTTCTTCGGCGACACCGGCGCGCCCCCGGAGCTCACCTTCAAGGTGGACCTGCCGGAGGGTGACTTCCGCGCGGTGTTCTTCGTGAAGCTCGCGGGCCGCGAGGAGCGCCAGCGCGTGGAGGAGCGCCTGTCGGTGGGGGAGGAGCGCTACATCGTCCGCCAGGTGGAGTTGCCCGCCGCGACTCGTTGACCGCCCCGGGGGCGTGGGCTAAGGCCGCTCGACGTCATTCACATTCCGACCGAGGGGTTCGAGAGCACCATGGCAACGGAGCACATCGTCGTCGTCGGCGCCGGGCAGATGGGCGCGGGCATCGCGCAGGTGGCATTGCAGGCGGGTCTGCGCGTCACGCTGGCGGACGTGTCCAAGGAAGGTCTCGCCAAGGGCGAGGACCGCATCCGCGCGGGCCTGAAGAAGCTGGTGGAGAAGGGCAAGCTCGACGCCGCGAAGCAGCAGGCCGCCGAGGCCAACCTCGCCACCCTCACGAATGTCACCGAGGCGAAGGATGTCGACTTCGCCATCGAGGCGGTGACGGAGAACGAGGACCTCAAGCGCCGCATCTTCCAGGACCTGGACGCCGTCGTCCGGCCGGGCGGCATCCTCGCCACCAACACCTCCTCCATCCCCATCACCCGCATCGCCGCGTCCACGAAGCGCCCCGAGTCCGTCATCGGCATGCACTTCATGAACCCGGTGCCGGTGATGCAGCTGGTGGAGCTCATCCGCGGCGCCGCGACGTCCGACGAGACCTACGCCACCACGCGCGCCTTGTCCGAGCGCATGGGCAAGACGACGGTCGTCTCCAAGGACTTCCCGGGCTTCATCGTCAACCGCATCCTCATCCCGATGCTGAACGAGGCCTGCTACGCGCTGATGGAGGGCCTGGGCTCCGCGGAGGACATCGACACCGCGATGAAGCTGGGCACCAACCAGCCCATGGGCCCGCTGCAGCTGGCCGACTTCATCGGCCTGGACACGGTGCTCTACATCGCCGAGGTGCTGCACAAGGGCCTGGGTGACTCGAAGTACCGCCCGTGCCCGCTGCTGCGTCAGTACGTGGACGCCGGCTGGTACGGCAAGAAGAGCGGCCGCGGCTTCTACAAGTACTGAGCTTCCTGCGAGAGGACACCGGACATGACCTACGAGAACCTCCGACTGGAGCACGACGGCGCGGTCGCCACGCTGACCATCGACCGTCCCAAGGCGCTCAACGCCCTCAACAACAAGACGCTGCAGGAGTTCGAGGCGGCGGTGCGCTCGCTCGGCGCCGAGACGCGCGTGCTCATCGTCACCGGCGGAGGCGAGAAGGCCTTCGTCGCGGGCGCGGACATCGCGGAAATGGCGGCGCTGAACGAGTCCCAGGCGCAGGAGTTCGCCGCCCTGGGACACCGCGCGCTCGCGCTGCTCGAGTCCCTGACCATCCCCACCATCGCCGCGGTGAACGGCTTCGCGCTGGGCGGCGGCTGTGAGCTGGCCCTGGCGTGTGACTTCATCTACGCGTCCGAGAAGGCGCAGCTCGGCCTGCCGGAAGTGGGCCTGGGGGTCATCCCGGGCTTCGGCGGCACGCAGCGGCTCACCCGCGTGGTGGGCCGGGCCCGCGCGAAGGAGCTCATCTTCACGGGCGCGCGCATCGACGCGGCCAAGGCGAAGGAGCTCGGCCTGGTGCTGGAGGTGCTGCCGGCCGACGGGCTGCTCGCGCACTGCCGCGCCGTCGCGGCGAAGATGCTCAAGAACAGCCCCCTGGCCATCGGCAAGGCCAAGCGGGTCATCGAGCAGGGCGCGGACAAGGACCTCACGGAGGCCAACACGCTCGAGCGCCAGGGCTTCGCGGAGCTGTTCGGCTCCGAGGACCAGCGCGAGGGCATGAAGGCGTTTCTCGAGAAGCGCCCCGCGAGCTTCACGGGCAAGTGACTCACGCGCGCGCGGTCAGGAGTCTCCTCACGGTCCTCCTGGCCGCGTCGCCGGCCCGCGCCGAGCTTGTCCCGACGAGCGTCCTGGAGGGGGGCTTGCGCCCTTCGAGCCACGCGCTCGCCGACGTGTCGGTTCGCCTGTCCGCCAGCGCGGGCGAGCCACCGGAGTCCGTTTCCGAAGCCCCGCCCGACGACGAGCACGGCCGCGCCTCGCCGCTCGTCTCGTGGAAGCGCTCGCTGTGCATCTACACCGGGTGCTTCCTGGAGCCGTTGATTCCCGATGTCCGCTATCAGTGGGCCTCGGGCGCTCCGGACCACTGGGTGTTGTCCTGGCCCATCCATCCGTGGGCGCTCGGGGCGTGGGACCTCCCCGGCCCCACGCTGCTCGTCTCGCCCTTCCTCGAGCCCCAGGTCCGCCTGGCCCCGGCGAGGTGGCGGCTGCTCGCGGGGGCGCGCGTGTCGATGTTCCCGGACCGGGCGCGCCTCGGGGTGCTCGCCGAGGGAGCGGGCCTGTGGGGTCAGGACGGCTCGGGGG
>NZ_SRLW01000509.1:0-3874 GCF_006518215.1 Myxococcus sp. AB025B | reverse complement strand
CCGCTGGCATTCGTCGCGTCGACTTCGCGCCAACTTACGTGCGGCCTCTCGCGCATCACCGGCTCAGGAGCGCGCGGCGTGGACCGCCGCGCTCTCCCCCTCGCCCTAAAAGGGCGAAAGTCGAGTCGGAGGGGAGCCGGAGGCATGAGGACCTTCGTCACTCAGCACGTCCACTCGCTCGGGAGAGGTCGTTCCGCGAGGCGTGTAGCCCAGCGTTCCGCCACGCCCGGGAGCATGCGGCACCAACGCGCATCCCGTGGCAAGCAACACGAGCAGGAGCAGTGCGTTAGCGCGCATTGTCCACCCCCAGGCCCACCGAGGCGAAGGCCCCCGGCCGCAGCGTCCCTTCCGTCGTGGGGAACAGCAGCGTGCCGGCCGTCCCCATCGCGTAGAGCTTCCCGCCAAGGAACCTCCAGCGGACCTCCGCCGCTCCCAGGTAGCGCGCCCCGGGCTTCCCAGCTCCAACGGCGAGCCCCTTCAACGCGGCTTCCAAGGCGCGCTCGAAGAGCTGCACCGCCACGCGACCGTCCACGTCGACGCGCCCCCACGAGAAGGCTTCCGCGCCCACCGAGAGGTTCAGGTGCTTGTAGGGCCCGCCGTAGCTGACGGCATCCCACTCCACGATGGCCTCTCCGAATGCGGAGTAGCCGTCCGGGAAGTGCGCCTCCGCGAGCGGCACGCCATTGGGGCCAGCCGACTGGAAGCGCGCCAGCTCGTAGTCCGCGCCGAAGAAGCCTTGCCGGAAGCCGCCATGCTGGCGCCTCGCCTCCAGTCGAAGGCGCAGGTTGAACCTCTCGGAGAGGGAGTCCACCCCGCCTCCCATGACAGCGCCCCAAGCACCGCCCTCTCCCGGCCGGCCGCCCCACCCCGCGTTCACGTAGGCCTCCATGCCGGGCCGCACCACCATCACCGCCATGGCATCCAGGTGGGCCAGCGTCATCGAGGGCGCTGCTCCTCCCGCTCTCCCCCAGTCATGGGCGGAGGACAGGGCCAGCGTGTACCGGCCTCGCTGCTCGGGTTCCCCGAAGAGGAGGTGCTCCAGGTCCAGGGAGAACTCCGCGCCCACCAGCCGCGCGCCAAGCACATCCGAGACGAACGCTTCTGTGTAGAGCGGACCCAACGTGCCCGTGAAGATGCCCCCGGCCGGGTGGTAGTCGGGATTCGTGCGGTTGGAGTAGCGGCGGACGAGATGGCCGGAGAGGAGCTTGTACGCCTCCAGCGGGCCGACCCAGATGCCCATGGGCGCGTTGTCAGAGCCCAACAGGAGCCCTCGAACGAGCTGCCCCCAGTCCGAGAGCGTGTCCCAGTCCTCGCGACGCACGAGGGCCCCGCCGTCATTCCCACCCCACAGGCGAAAGCGCACGGGCGCCCCCAGGTTGACGCCGAACTCGGGTCCACCGTCGAGGATGAACGTGGGCTCCACCTGCACGAAACCCTCGTCTTCCCCCGCGCCAGCACGAGGCAGCAGCGCGAGTGACGTGGCTTCGACGCGCGTCAGGTAGTGCCACTTGCGCGCGGGTGGTACGGCCGGGGTGGTGGATGATTCCTGCTCAGGGACGGGAGGCTCCGAGGCCCATCCCGTTGTCGGCAACAGCAACAGCAGCGCGGCCAGACAGCTTCGCTTCCTGTGCATACACGCCTCCTGTGCGTGCCCCGGAATGAGGCACGAAGAACACACGTCTCCCGGTCGGCTTGCGACTCGCGCCGCGCCGGTGGTGAATCCGCGGTGGTGAGGGGAAAGAGGGACGCCGCTACGCGGTCAGCACCTTCGTCAACGTGCGGCGGCGCGGACCTGCACCGGGCTCCGTTGCCACTTCATCGGGCGCGCGCGACGACGTGCGCTGCGTGCCCCGAGGCGAGACAGAATCCGTGGTGGGCTCGGAACGGCGCCACACTTCGGAAACAGGGGGTGTGATTCCGCCTTCGTCGCTCGGCAACTCGAAGTCCCAGAGTCCCTCGCTGGCCTCCCCGAGCGCGTGCTGGGCCTCCTGCAATGCCTCCTCGCACGTGTACCCGCCCAGCCGCGCCAACTGCGCGCGCAAGACGAGCTCCACCTCCGCCGCTACCCCGAAGCGCTCGGCGGGATTGCGGCGCAGCAACGTGTGGAGGATGTCACGGAGCGGAACCGAGAGCCCTTGCGCCGCATGCTCGACATCCTCGGAGCCGTAGGCCACGGCGCACCAGATGGCATCCTCCGCGAACGCGGGCAGTTCCGTCACCACGGAGGCCACCGAGGCCGCGAGCGCGCGTTCCCGTTCCTCCTTCGACAGCCGCGCCTCCACTTCTTCAATGCGGACATGTCCCGGGTCGTAGAGGTGTCGGCCCGTGGCGAACTCCAGCAACGTCAGCCCCAGGGAGAACAGGTCCGCTCGCGCGTCCACCACTTCGCCCAGCAACACCTCGGGTGCCGAGTAGAGGACTTCACCTTGGGGACGCGGCAGGGACGTTGCCAACCGTCCCGAGAGGCGAGAGAGCGCTACGCCAAAGTCCGTCAGTCGCACCTCGCCGTGCGGACCCAGGCGGATGCGCGCGGGATTCACGTCCCGGTTGACGATGCCGAGCGAGAAGCCCGCGTCATCCGTGCAGGCATGCGCGTAGGCCAGGGCCGCCGCGACCTCCGCGCCCACGTAGAGGATGAACGACTCGGAGAAGTAGCGGCCGCGCGCCTGGGCAACGGTCAGCAGGGTGTTGAGCGACAGCCCTTCCACGTTCTCCATCGCCACGCATAGGCCCATCTCCGACTCGAAGAGGCCATGGACACGCGCGATGCTCGGGTGGCGAAGGTGCTGGGCGAGCCGCACCTCTTCCTCCAGCCGGGCTCGCGTGCGCAGGTGCTTCTCCGTCGCGTCCGCCACCTTCGGCAGGGGCAGGCACTTGAGCATCACACATTCCCCGAGGCCTTTGGGCGTGCGGGTCCGCGCGAGGAGGATTCGCTCTCCGACGCGCCCCTCCCCCAAGTCCCGGAAGAACTCGTAGGAGGTGTCGCCGTTAGTGAATAGGACAACGCTCCCGGCGGACCGAGAGTCAGACGGATTGGACATGGGCAGGAAGCTCCGAGTGCCCGCGCGACAGGGATTCGCGCAAAGGCAGACTCAAGGTACTGCCAGCCCCGTCAAAGCTGAACGACGTGACAGGTTCAAAAAGATGGAATTATCATTTACCCGGAGTGAACCCTGAGAAGTCCATTTTGCAAACTCCCTTTACGTCCTCAGAGGGAAACTAGGGCCAGCGCTCGACGAAATAGGCAGGGAACGACCGGTTGAGCTGCGCCTCCCCTGGCTTGGAGTCCTGCCCCTTCTCCATGTACCCCTTGCGCCCCAGGACAATGCATACCGGAACCGTCCGGCCATCTGGAAGGTGCGCCTCCGTGTAGCGTCCTACGGCCACTTCTCCACGGGTCCAGAGATAGCCCGAGAGCAAAGTCCCCGCTGGAAGCCCTCGCACGTAACTGATTCGCACCACCCCGGTCACAGGCCCATCGGAATAGAGGCCAGCATCGGACTGCATACCGGGTTGGCTTCTATCGAGAGTGAGGATCATCGAATCGCCCGGTCTCAGCCAAAGCCCGCCCTTCGCCTGTCGACTGAACATGACCTCGCGCGCTTCGGAGGGGCAGTCACCGGGCTCAGGTCGGACTTGGGCACCTGGGCACCCCATGGAGAGCGCGGCAACGGCGGTCGCACTCGCGCACGTCTTGAGGAACCCGGCCCACGGAGACGGAGGCCAGCTCGGGCGGGAGGCCAGAGCCTTCGGCCTCCTGGAGGTGGACTCGGCGGGAGGGGACGTCGGAACGGGAGCGCGCTTCACGGGAGGGCTTTCTTTCTCGGCAGGTGCAGGAGGGGGCAACGCTACCGCAGGGGACGCCGCCATGGGG
>NZ_SRLW01000508.1:0-3926 GCF_006518215.1 Myxococcus sp. AB025B | reverse complement strand
GCGTGGTACAACCGCCGTCGCAGGCACTCCGCACTCGGCTATGTCAGCCCCGAGGAGTACGAGCGGAACGCCTCAACCCGAAGTGCGGCAGCTTAACGAACCTGTCCACGAAATCGGGGCAAGCCCACCCCCACTCAGTGACGCCCTTCCTTCGCTCGCCCATACAGTGGCTCTGGCTGCGCTGGTCCTCCATCTCCCCGGCCATGCTGCTGGCCCTCTCCTTCGGGGTCCTCATCGCATTCGGGACGCTCGGACTGCTCTGGCTGCCGGGTCTGTACACCGGGCCGCGACTGGGGCTCCTCGACGCGCTCTTCACGATGACGAGCGCGGTGTGCGTGACGGGACTCACCGTCGTGGACACCGCCACGACCTTTACCCGTTGGGGTCAGCTGTGGCTCCTCGTCTTCATCCAGTTGGGTGGGCTGGGACTCATCACCCTCGCCACCCTTGTCATTGGCGCGCTCGGCCGGAAGCTGTCCCTTCGCAGCGAGGTCATTGTCGGTGCCCCCATCGACTACACGCACCGACAGAACGTCGTGTCGCTGACCCTGCGGGTCGCGCGCTTCACCTTCTGGGTGGAGGCATTGGGGGCGCTGCTGCTGTGGCTGCTATGGCTGCCACGGTTCGGATGGAAGGAGGCGGCGTGGCATGCCGTCTTCCACTCCGTGAGCGCATTCTGCAACGCTGGCTTCTCGACATTCAGTGACTCACTGGTGGGCTTCGCGAGCGCCCCACTCACCCTCTTCATCATCTCGAGCCTCATCATTCTCGGGGGATTGGGCTACCTTTCAGGAGAAGAGGCGCTGCGCTGGTGGCGCGGTCGGAACCAACGCTCGCGGCGCATGAGTGTCCATACCTTCGCGGCACTGCTCGTCACGAGTGTCCTCCTCGTTGGCGGCGCCGTGCTCTTCACGCTCTTCGAGTGGAACGGGGTGCTGCGGTCCATGGGCTACGTGGACCGGGTCGCCAACGCCTGGTTCATGTCCGCCACGGCGCGCACCGCGGGATTCAACAGCGTGAGCTACTCCGAGGTGAGCAACGCGAGTGGCTTCTTCACCATCCTGCTGATGGTGGTGGGGGGAAGTCCCGGCTCCACCGCGGGAGGCCTGAAGACGACGACGCTGGCGGTGCTCGCGGCGCTCGCCTTCACCCGAATCCGGGGCCGCCGGCATGCCGAGCTGCACGGTCGCGCCATTCCGGAGGGCACCATCGAGCGGACCGTATCGCTCGCCCTCATCGCTTTTGGGGTGATGACCGCCGCTGTCTTCGCGCTCAGCTTCACGGAGGGACACGGCGAGGAATCGGTGCAGGCTGCTCGCGCCAGCTTCCTGCCCCTCTTCTTCGAGGTCGTCAGCGCCTTCTGCACGGTGGGGCTGACCATGGACGTGTCCCCTTCCCTGAGCGTCGCGGGCAAACTTCAAGTCATCGGGCTGATGTTCGTGGGAAGGCTGGGCCCCCTTGCCTTCTTCGCCGCCCTCAGTCTGCGTGCCCGGACACACCTGCGACATGTGCGCCCCGCGCAAGAGGACCTCATCGTTGGTTAAGGAGCAGGGATGAAGCGCATCATCGTGGTGGGCCTGGGCAACTTCGGCTCGGTCATCGCCGCGCGCCTGCACGAGCAGGGACATGACGTCATCGCCATCGACCCACGGCCAGCGGTCGTGGATGCCCTGGGCTCGCGCGTCTCCAAGGCCATGGTGGGAGACGCCACACAGCGCCAGGTGCTACAGGAGGTGGGCGCGCGCGGCGCGGACGCGGCCATCGTCTCCACGGGCGAGGACCTCTCGGCCAGCATCCTCGCGTTGCTCGCCCTGCGGGACACAGGCATCCAGGACATCTATGTGAAGGTCCGCTCGGACGACCATGCGCGCATCGTCAACGCGCTGGGGGCCTCGGAGAGCATCTTTCCCGAGCGGGAGAGCGCGCTCGGGCTCGCCAACCGCATCACCAGCGGCCGGCTCCTCCAGTACGTCCAGTTGGGGCAGGACTTCGGCTTGCAAGAGATGCCGGTGCCGGAGGCCTGGTATGGAAAAAGCCTGCGTGAGTTGGCGCTGCCGCAGCGCTACCGCGTGCATGTGGTGGCCGTGCACGACGTGCTCCAGGACCGCATGCTGCCAGTACCGGACCCGGACCGGCCGCTCACTCCTTCCGACGCGCTGCTCGTCGCCGGAGAGCCCTCGGCGCTCGAGGCCGTGGCCGTGCTGAAGTGACGCCCACCTCCCTCGCCAGAGTCTCTGCCGTGCCCGCTCACCGTACCCTGGGGAACCCATGTCCTCGGAACTGCTCACCTCATTGGGACTCTTTGTTGGAGGCGTCGTGCTGCTGTTGCTGGGCGGCGACTTGCTCGTCAAGGGCGCGGTCGCCCTGGCCGAGCGACATGGCGTCCCTGCCCTCACCATCGGCCTGACGCTCGTCGCCTTTGGAACCTCGGCCCCGGAGCTCGCGCTCAACGTCGCGGCCGCGCTCGGCGGCTCGACAGCCCTGACGTTCGGCAACATGACGGGCTCGTCGCTCACCAACATCGGCCTCGTGCTCGGCCTGGCAGCGGTGGTCCGACCCGTGAAGGTCCAATCCTCGCTGCTCCGGCGGGAGCTGCCCGTGCTGCTGGGCACCGTGGTGCTCCTCCTGACGCTCTCCTGGCTTCCCAACCACCTCGACTCCAGGCGACAGCTCGGCCTGTCGCGGCTCGACGGGGTGCTCCTGGTGGGTTGCTTCCTCGGCTTCCTGGTGATGCTCCTCCGCGCGGCGAAGCAGCCCTCGAAGGTGGGCGCCGCTCTTGCGAGCGACGCCACCGAGGTCGTGCGACGCGAACCCCTGCTGTCCTGGCGGCTCGCAGTGGTCATGGTGCTCGGAGGGCTTGCGCTGCTCGGGCTCGGAGGGAAGCTCGGCGAGGTGGGCGCCACCGGGGCGGCGCAGGCACTGGGTTTGTCCGAACAGCTCATCGGGCTCACCGTGGTCTCGATAGC
The DNA here is from genome assembly GCF_006518215.1 of Myxococcus sp. AB025B. NCBI lineage: Bacteria > Pseudomonadati > Myxococcota > Myxococcia > Myxococcales > Myxococcaceae > Myxococcus > Myxococcus sp. AB025B. The sequence continues at coordinate 960 of NZ_SRLW01000508.1, read as the reverse complement.
CACCACCTTGCCGGAGCTCATCACCAGCCTGATGGCGGTGCGCAGGGGGCAGTCCGACATGGCCATGGGGAACGTGGTCGGCTCCAACATCTTCAACCTGCTCTTCATCCTGGGCACGACGTCCATCATCGCCACGGTCCCCTTGCCCGGGGGAGGCCCCCTCATCCTGATGGCCGTTCTCGGGTTTACCCTGGTGCTCTTCCCACTCTCCATCACCTTCGACTGGACCATCACGCGCTCAGAAGGACTGCTGCTCGTCGCGCTCTACCTGGCGTTCATGGGCTGGCAGCTTTGGGTGGGGCTCACCAGCACGTAGGCAAGAGGCCTGGCAGGGCCACATGGTTTCCGTGGCCTGGAGCACCCTGCTCTGAGACACTGGCCACACATCTCGAAGGGTGTGCGTCGCGCGCTCCTGGCACGCACAGGTTCCTCGGTGGTCGGGCCGCCACCTGCCCGCGGTTGTTGCCGCGGACACGCTCCTGAATGGGGTTTCCATGCGCGTGCTCATCTCCACCTACGGAACCCGAGGTGATGTCCACCCCTTCGTCGCGCTCGCCAAGGCACTGCAGGCGCATGGCCATGTCGTGGCGCTCTGCACCCCCACCGGCTTCCGAGGCATGGTGGAGCGCCACGGCGTTCCCTACGCGCACATGGACAATGCCGTGCTGGAGCTGACGGAGGCCGTGCTACGCGCCCCGACACGTGCCGAGCAGCGGCGGCTGTTCAAGGGGTTCGGCGCCGTCATCCGGGCGGGCCTGGAGGACGAGTGGAAGGCGGCGCGGGAGCTGGAGCCGGACGTGCTCGTGTACCACTCCAAGGCGCTCGGCAGTCACCACATCGCGGAGAAGCTCGGGGCCGTCGAGTTGCTGGCGATGCCGCTGCCGCTGACTCCGACACGCGAGTTCCCGGTGCCGATAGTCCCGGGTTTCCGACTCGGCGGTTGGCTCAACGCGCTCAGCT
>NZ_SRLW01000507.1:0-3960 GCF_006518215.1 Myxococcus sp. AB025B | reverse complement strand
CGTCGCTCAAGACGTTGCCCATCCCCCAGGCGGACTCCACGTCCTACCCGGGCGTCAACGTCTCGGCCCTCCCCTTTGGCCGCTTTTCAGGGGACCTTCATTGGCCGGTTTTGGGTGACCACTGAGGCACCTTTCTCTCACGCGAGCTGGCGAACACCGCCGCGCCCCGTCCTCTCTGAGCCCCGTGGATTACCTCACGCAGCGTGGCGCGCCAGAATCCGGCTCGCTGCTGGACTCCGCACGGCCTGCAACATCCCTTCCCGGCAACCAACGCGCTCGTCGCGACCGCGCTCTCCATCAACCACTTCGCTCAGCAACACTTGGAGTCCCACTGGTAGTTGAGGAGGATGTGGAGGTGGTCGAGCACGTCCTGATGGAGCAGGTGCGTCTCGTCGAGGAGGAAGACGGGGTGGACGCGCTCGCGACCGAGTTCCTCCACGTGGCTGGACACGGCGTAGAAGACAGCGGCGGCGGCGGACGGGGTGAGCCCGAGGGCCAGACACAGCTGGCGGTAGAAGTCGCGGCGGCCCAGCGTGGCGTTGTGGCAATAGGTGAGGCGGAAGCCCGCCTGGGGAAGCCGGTGACGAAGCGCGCGCAGGACGCACGTCTTGCCGACGCCGGGCTCGCCCACCAGCATGACGCTCTGCCGCTCGCGCACGGCTTCGCAGAGTTCCTCGACGAGGCCCGTCTTGGAGGCCGGCAGCCAGAGGTCCGCGTCGGCAATCTCCTTGGAGAAGGGCGCCTCGGAGAAGCCGAAGTGCACGAGGCTGGCCGGGCAGCGGTGTGCTCAGCCCGTCGCATGGGCGTGGGGACGCCCTGGTCGGGCCGCGGTGGGTCAGGGCTGGTGCTGCACTCGGACAACGGCGGGCCGATGAAGGGCGCCACCATACTGGCCACGTTGCAATGGCCGCGCGGTACACCGTCCTTCTGCCGGCCCCGTCTCTCGGAGGACAATGCTTTCTCCGAGGCACTCTTCCGCACGCTGAAGTGTCGCCCCAGCTTTCCTCAAAGGCCCTTCGCGTCCGTCGAGGACGCGCACGTCTGGGTGACGCGCTTCGTGGACTGGTACAACACCGAACACCGACATTCGGCCAGCCGCTTCGTCACTCCCGCCGACAGGCATTTCCGGCGCGAACCCTCGATACTCGCTTGGCGCCACCAGATGTACTGGCGCGTGCCCGACGCCGTCATCCCGAGTTCATGATGCTCTTTGCTGCATGCGCAGTCCCGTCGAGGATAGGGGCGCACTGGACGACAGCTGTCAATCCCAGCATTGCTTGCTGAAAGAGTTCGTTGTCCCTGAAAAGACCCGGAGGCCCGTTTTGGGTTTGATGCCCTGTTTTGTTTGATATAGCCTGGAGTGCGCCCTGGCTCTCGACAGGTAGCGCCTGTGGCAACATCGCCTAATCAGCCAATGAGGTCTCGCTTGAAGAATATCGCCATGCTCGCCGCTGTCGCCATGTTGGGCTTTTCGCTGCCTTCCAGGGCTGCCTCTACTACTGGGCAGACCATTTCCCACATCCGCATTGACTCAAGCGGCAAGGGAATCATCTTCTTGACGCTGGCCGTCTCCGGAAAGCCTGCCTGTGGCGCTATTTTAGGGAGTGGATGGGCTTTTGACACCAATACCGCCGGCGGCCGAGCGATTCTGTCCTCGATTACGTCTGCCAAACTCGCAGGCCGGACGGTGGATATCGTTGGCACTGGGGCGTGTGGCATCTATGGCGGAAACGTCGAAGACGTCCAAGAACTCGTGGTGAGATGAATTCGACGCAGAGCGAGTGTGCGCATGAGACAACTCTATCGCCGAATTCTCACGGCAGCGAGTCTGGCAGGGCTACTGCCACTCTCCGCTTGCGAGCCCGTGCTTGAGCATGGTGTCATACACGACGACGCCATGGCGACTCGCGACGCCGATATCTATTACGACCAATACGCACTCTGGTGGAGTTCCACCAGTGGAGAGACGCCCATTTCCGTGTGTTGGGAGTCGTCTGGCTGGCCTCGTGAGAAAGGTATCGTCCGGGATGCAGTTCGAAGGACATGGGGGTTTGCTGGTTACTTCAATTTTACAGGCTGGGGCGATTGTACCTCTGCCTACTCCGGAATCCGGATTGCCATCTCAGACGAAGGGCCGCATGTAAAGGGTCTGGGGACCAATATTCAGGATGTTGACGATGGCATGGTGTTGAATTTCTCGTTCAACAACTGGGGCACCTCGTGTCAGAGTTCAGTCGATAGCTGCATTGCGAGTATTGCGGTTCATGAGTTTGGACACGCAATAGGGTTCGCTCATGAGCATAATCGTCCAGATACTCCCGCGAGCTGTGGAGACGAGCCGCAGGGGCACAATGGCACTGCAACCGTGGGCGCGTGGGACTTGTCGTCGATCATGAATTACTGCAACCCCATTTGGAATAACAATGGGGAGCTGAGTGCTACTGACGTGGAGGGTGTTAGGCAGGTGTATCGTATCGGTCCCACGTTTGTTGCGGCAATCTCTGCTGCGACAGCATTCTGACGGAGTCCTGCAAAGGATGTGCTCAAGAAGACTAGCTCGCGCAGCCTGCTGAGTTCATGAGCGGAGAGCCTCGTGGTGTCCTGCTGGCACCACGGGGTGTTTCCGCCGCAACGGATATGTTCAGGGCTCTCGGTTGATCATCGTGCGGGCACGGCAATCTGTCAGATCGAGCAACTCTCCGAAGTTCATGAGGCGAGAGTTCTCAACAGCTCTTACAGTTCCTAACGAAAGTGCGGACCGGGCTGGTCAGCGGCAAGTGTCGTCTCCAGCTTGAAACGCATGGTCCGTGAACTCGTTCCCGATGCCTTCTGGCAGCGCGTGGGGCCCCTGCTGCATCCGCCCCGGCCCAAGAAAAAGCTGGGGCGTCCTCGGGCGGACGACCGGGCAGCGCTGGATGCCATCGTCTTCGTGCTGAGGATCGGCATTCCGTGGGAGATGCTGCCTCGCAAGCAGTTAGGCCTGTCGGGCATGGCGGCCTGGCGCAGGCTGGAGGAATGGACCCGAGCTGGCGTGTGGGAAAAGCTCCAGGAGCGACTGCTCGATGAACTGGGGCTAAGCGGCAAGGTGGACTTCTCCCGTGCCTCCATCGACTCCTCGTCGGTCCGGGCGTCAAAAAAGGAGCCCTCACGGGCCCAAGCCCGACGGATAGAGCGAAGGCGGGTAGCAAGCATCATCTTCTCGTAGAAGCCCTCGGCCTGCCGCTGACCGAGTCCGTGACGGCGGCCAACGTGCACGACACGCACGAACTCTTCCCGCTTGTCGACTCCGTGCCCGCTGTCCGGATGCCGTCGGGTCAACGCAGATTCCGGCCCGCGAAGCTCCATGGCGACAAGACCTACGCGTCCAGGAAGAACCGGCGAGGGCTTCGCCTCCGTGGCATCGCCGCTCGCATTTCCCGTCCATGCGTTGAGTCCAAGGAGCGGCTCGGGCGCTACCGCTGGGGCGTGGAGCGCACGCTAGCCTGGAAGAACCAACTGCGCCGCCTTCGCGTCCGTGACGAGCGCAGGGACGATGTTCACTTCGTTTTTCTCGTCCTCGGCTGCTGCCTTATGCTCCTACGCCGCCTCTGCCCTGGTGTTTGTTAGGGGCTGTAAGATCGAGAACTCCAGCCCAGTCCTTCAATGTCGGTGGCGGAAAAAGGGGGGCCGCCGCCCGGCACAAGGAGTCAGTGTACGTCCAGGCCCACGCTCACCCATGGACGACGTCGCAGCTTCGGAATCTCAGGGTGTGCGCTCATCGCGTCCCATGTGGCTCGAGGTGTCGATGTGCGACCATCGCTCTATTCATGGGTCACCAACGATTTCCCAGTCTGCTGAAGTGGACCCCGTTTTTTGGACCACCCCCATCTTTGCGTTTTGAGCCGACTCCCACGTAGGAGAACGGCCATGAAGCAGAGGAACAAGAAGCGGTTCGACCCGGAGTTCAAGGCCCGCGTGGCG
>NZ_SRLW01000506.1:0-4023 GCF_006518215.1 Myxococcus sp. AB025B | reverse complement strand
GTGCCGGTGTGGGGGCAGAGGACGGGGTCCAGGCCGTCGATGTCGAAGGACAGGTAGACCTGCTGGGGGAGCAGGGCGACCATCTCATCGACCTGGCGGTTCCAGGGCACGCCGTCGAAGCGCTTGTTCTGGAGGGCGGCGTCGAAGAAGCCGTGGACGCGGCCGTTGGAGTCCTCGATGTAGCGGTGCTCCTCCTGGCTCATGTCGCGCAGGCCGACCTGGACGAGCGTCTTCACGCCGGGGATGCGCTCGGCGACGTTGTACATGATGGAGGCGTGGGACCAGGTGAAGCCCTCGTAGGCGACGCGCAGGTCGGCGTGGGCGTCCAGGTGGAGCACGCCGAGGCCGGGGTACTTCTCGGCGTGGGCGCGGATGATGCCGTAGGAGATGGAGTGGTCTCCGCCGACGGCGGCAACGCGCTTGCCCTGGTCGAGCCAGTGCTGGGTGGTGCGGTAGACCCACTCGTTCATCTGGTCGCAGAGGGCGTTGACGTCCTTGGCGGCGGCGAGGAGCTCGGCTTCACCGGAGTGGATGCCGCCGGCCTCGATGACGACCTGGGCGCGCTCCTTGGCGCGGGTGTTCCAGTCGCGCAGCTCCTGGGGCTCGGGGAGCATGGCGATGCCGCGCTCGTAGGGGCGGCCGGTCTCCACGTCGAAGAGGTCCACCTGGCGGCTGGCGTCGAGGACGGCGGCGGGGCCCTCGGAGGTGCCGCCGCCGTAGCTGGTGGTGGCCTCGAAGGGCACGGGGATGAGGACGACGTGCGCCTCGTCGGGAGAGTGGGGGAGTCCGAAGACGCCGGAGCCCGGCTGCGCCGCGGCGCTGGGGTCGAAGTGGGTGGCCATGGCGGCGGAGGATACGGACCCCGGGACGGGGCGCAACTGTCCGTTACGGACTGCGTCGGACGCCACACCGGCCGACGGGTTGGTCGTCGTCCTTCAGGCACTCATGGCGGCCATCGACCGGGTCACAGTCGCGGTCATCGGTGCACCCCGTGCCGGCCGGGCAGTCCATGCCAGTTCCTCCGCCCAGGGACGTCACGGTGAAGCCGGGGTTCACCACCGACTCGATGATGGGCTGATTGCCCTGGGGCCCTGGATGACGATGCTCCAACTCCAGACGTGTCCCTCCATCGGGTCGGCGGACGTTCAGTCGGAGGGCAGGAGGAGGCGCGAAGCTGCCTGCGTCCGGAGTGTCGCAGCCCTGCTGGGTCTCGTGGGTCGTAGCGTCACCGAGCGCGGAGAAGAGGTGGTCGGCCACGTCCATCCCGCTGCCCGGGGCAGAGGGTCTCACCTGGGCATGCGTGTCGAGGACCTCGCCATCGGTGTCGAACTCGAAGATGCAGCGGCCGACACCGTCGCTGACGATGAGGATTTCGCCATCCCGGACTCCCCCGTCCACCAGGTCGAGCATGATGACGCCTCGGGCGTGGGCAGGCTCCTGCTGATGGGTGCAGGTCGCACTGCATGAGCCACATGCGCTTGTATTGCCGTCATCGCATTCCTCGCGAAGTTCATTCGTGTCGAGGACGAAGCCGTCTCCGCACGTTGCGTTCTTGCAGGTGCGAGGGCACGCATCGGTGTCGATGTCATTGCCGTCGTCGCATTCCTCGCCTGGGTCCACCAGGGCATTTCCACACTTCTTGAGCGAGCGGCAATCGGAGCGACAGGGACCGTCGAGAAGGGGACCGTCATCACAGGCTTCGTGGTCAGTTCCCTGGACGTTGGTGAAACCGTCACCGCAGCGGGCGATCACGCACGTGGTGAGGCAGTCATCGCTGTTGGACTCGTTTCCGTCGTCACATTCCTCGCCGATGTCTCGAATCCCGTTCCCGCACGCCTCCATGGACTTACAGTCACTGCTGCACTTGTCTCCGTTCGCCCTGTTCCCGTCGTCACAGAGCTCGCCAGGGTCGAGGAATCGGTTCCCGCAGCTTTCGGTGGAGGTACAGGTCGCATTGCATCCATCACTCGAGGCTTCGTTGCCATCGTCGCAAGCCTCTCCAGGGTCGAGGAGTCCATCGCCGCAGCGCCTCTTCGCGCAGTACTGGTTGCATCCGACGCCGCCGTCGGCGTTGTAATCACATTCTTCATGCAGGTCCACCAGCCCGTTTCCACAGCGTTCGAACATGCAGTCGGGGCTGCATCCATCTCCAGCCACGGAGTTGCCGTCGTCGCATTGTTCTCCTTCGTCTTTCTGGGTGGTCGCATCGCCACAAAGACCCTGGATGCAGCGGTCTTCCTCGGCGGCGCAGACCATCCCGGCAGGACATACGAGCCCGTTCTTGCAGGTCACGCTCTTGGACTCGATGCATGCGGCGGTCGTGAGGACTGCGAGGCATGTCACGAAGATGCTTGGGATTGAGCTCGGAGAAACATGGGGACTCACGAAGCGCCTCCTTCAGAAACGAATGGTTGCCACGACGCTCTGTGATTCGGATTCGACGACGGGGACGATGACCACGGATGGCGCGAGGTCCTCTGCCGTCAGCCGATAGGACCGACGCCGGTTCAGGTAGAGCAGCACGGTTCCCGTGATGGCGGTGGCTCCTCCCAGTGCATAGCCGCTGTAGGCAGCCGCCCTGAAACTCGAGCCCTTCTTGTGAAGGCTCTTCAACTCGGGCGTGAGCGTGCTCCCTTGGGGATGCTCGATGCGTGCATCGAACTTGCGGAAGCTGTCATTCGCCTTCCAGTGCATCCATCCACCTCCGCCCGCCGCCGCCAGTCCCGCGCCCAGCACGGTCCACGGCACCCACGCGGACCACCGTCGTCGGTACCGGATGACCTCCTCCTCCGTATACAAATCCAGCGCGAGCTTCGTCCGCTCCCCGGGCATCAAGGCCTGACGCTTCTCCGTCGGCAGATACCCGTCCTTGAAGGCAATCACGCTGTGCATTCCGGGCCGGATGAGCCCCTGGTATCTCCCCGGCCCCGTGAACAGCGGCTGTCCATTCAACGTGACGATGGCCCCCCGCTCGTCACACCGGACGTCCACCCACGCCAACTGCTTCTCGAGCAACGCCTTGTACGAGCGCGCATGCTCGTACCGGCTCGAATCCAGCGGGTCCGCCCCATGACTCAGCGCCGATTCCAGGTGCTTGTGCACCTCGATGGGCTGGTCCAGGTTCATCAACGCCAGCGCCAGGTTGTAATGAATCGCCGGATGGTTCCAGTGCCGCAGCGCCCGCCGATAGCTCCGGCTGGCCTCCACGAAGACCGACTCCCGCAGCCGCTCGTTCCCCTCCAGGAAGAGCGCCTGTGCCGCCTGCTGCTCGTCCCGAGGCACCCCCTGCGCCCACGGGCGATTCCCGCCGACCTCCAGCGGCGAATCCAGCCGCTGCGCCTGCGCCAGCATTCCCCACAACGACACCACCACCACGGCCAGCCCGCGCCCACGCGAGCCCCAGCTTCGCATCACCGACATGGCGTGCCTCACGTCACTTCAACGTTTCGATGAAAGGACTTCCGAGCGTCGACTGGATCCGCAGCGTCCGCTCCTGCTCGCGCTGCAACAGCCGCTCCGCCTCGGCGCGCGCCTGCCGCGCACTCAACGCGCTCTGCTCGGCCCGCCGCATCGCCACGTTCGCATGGAAGCGCGCCCACTTCGCCCGCTTCAGCGCGGTGACGAGCTCGGCGTTGCGCAGCACCAGCGTCTCGTTGGTCGCCTCGACCCGCTCATTGGCCTCCTCCGCGCGAGACTGCGCCGCCCGTCGGTCCTCCTCCTTGGCGCGCACCTCCGCGAGCCGCTCCCGCGCCTCCGCCTCCGAGCGCTTCGCCAGGAACTCCGCGTTGCGCGCCGTCGCCTCCGCGCGCAGCGCGATGATGGCCTGGTGCTCGGCCTCCTGCTGCGCCTCCCGGATGAACACCAGCGCCACCGCCGCCGCCGCGAACATCATCGACACCAGCGCCACCGCCCCCACGATGAACGCCCGCTTCACCCGCGCCAGCCGCGTCGCCTGCGCCCCCACCGCGTCCAGGAAGGCCCGCTGCGACTGCGGCAGCTCCCCCCGGTAACGACGCTGGAAGC
>NZ_SRLW01000505.1:0-4040 GCF_006518215.1 Myxococcus sp. AB025B | reverse complement strand
GGGTGGGCGTCTCGGGCAGGGCGGCGGACACGGGCGCCCGGGACTCTCCCCGGCCCGGCGGCGAGGTGCAAGCCAGCGGACGTTTGTCCGCCAGGGCCTCGCTCGGGTAGGAACGCGGTTCCCTCGAGAAGGAGCAGGCCATGCCGGACGTCATCGTGGTGGGAGCGGGACACAACGGACTCGTGACAGCGGCGATGCTCGCGCGCAGGGGCCTGTCCGTCACCGTCCTGGAGGAGAAGGACGTCATCGGCGGAGCGTGCCGGACGGAGTACCCGTTCAAGAGCGCGCCCGGGCTGGGCGTGTCCACGGGCGCGTACCTGCTGGGACTGATGCCCCCGGAGCTCCTGCGCGAGCTGGAGCTGGACCTGCCGCTCAAGCGGAGGGACCCGCACTACTTCCTGCCCACCACGGGCGAGCGCTATCTGCTGTTCGGCTCGGACGAGCGCGAGCTGAAGCGCCAGTTCCTCGAGTTCTTCTCGCAGGCGGACTGGGAGGCCAACCAGGCGATGAACGCGGAGCTGGCCGCGCTGCGTGACGACCTGGCGCCCGCGTGGCTCAAGCCGCCGCTGACCCACGAGGAGACCGCCGAGCGCTACATCCGGCCCGCGCTGCGCGAGCACTTCCTCCAGCTGTGTCGGGGCTCGGCGCGCCAGTACCTGGAGCGCTTCGGCTTCAAGTCCGACCTGGTGAAGGCCATGTACGCGGTGACGGACGCGTTCTCCGGACTGGACGGCGGCTACGACACGCCCGGCACGGGGATGAACCTGCTCGTCCACAACATGTGCCGGCTGCCGGGCAGCGGCGGCACGTGGATGATTGTCGGCGGCGGCATGGGCACCGTCACCCAGTCCATCGCCAACGTCGCGCGCAAGCACGGGGCGGTCATCCGCACGGGCGCGAAGGTGACGTCGGTGCGCGTGGACTCAGGCGTGGTGAAGGGCGTGGTGCTGGAGAACGGCGAGGAGCTCCAATCCTCCGTCGTCGTGTCCAACGGAGACCCGTTCCGCACGCTGAAGCTGGTGGACACCGCGGCACTGCCGGCGGACTACCGCGCGAAGGTGGGCGCGATGGCCGTGCCGGGCACCACGCTCAAGGTGAACCTGTGCCTGAAGGAGCTGCCGAGGTTCACCTGTCTGCCCGAGGACAAGGGCCAGTTCGGCCCCACCATCCACCTGCTGCCGCAGGAGGACGACGTGCTCGGCGCGCTGGAGCGCTCGTACCGCGACACGCAGGCGGGCAGGCTGTCCGACTTCCCCTCCATCGAGTGGTACATCCACACCACCGTGGATCCGTCGCTGCGCGACGCCGAGGGCCGCCACAACTCCGCGCTCTTCGTGGAGTGGGTGCCCTACAAGCTCGAGGGCACGACGTGGGAGAAGGAGGAGTCGCGCTACGTTCGGCAGTTGCTGTCCGTGTGCGACCGCTTCGCGCCGGGGACCAGTGATCTGGTCCAGGAGTACTTCGCCCTCACGCCGCCGAAAATCGAGAGCCACTTCGGAATCACCGGCGGGCACATCCACCATGTGGACAACAAGCTGGGCTTCACCGACAGGCTGCCCTACGAGACGCCGGTGCAGGGGCTCTACTTCTGCAGCGCGGGCTGCCACCCGGCGGGCAGCGTCATCGGCGCGGCGGGGCACAACTCGGCCCAGGTCGTGCTGAAAGCGCTCGGACGCTGAGTCGCAGCGCCTGGAGATGGATCCTTCGCGCCGTCGTGTTTAGATGACTGCCCCCATGAGCTACCTCGTCCTCGCCCGCAAATGGCGTCCGCAGAAGTTCGATGACATGACCGGACAGGAGCACGTCGTCCGGACCATCGCGAACGCCATCAAGATGGACCGGGTGGCGCACGCGTACCTGTTCTGCGGCCCGCGCGGCGTGGGCAAGACGACGGCCGCACGCCTGCTCGCCAAGGCCCTCAACTGTGAGAAGGGCCCCACGGCGACTCCCTGCGGTGAGTGCCGGGCCTGCACGGAGATTGCCGCCGGCACCAGCGTGGACGTGGCGGAGATCGACGGTGCCTCCAACAACGGCGTGGAGAACGTCCGCGAGATTCGCGAGAACGCGAAGTACCTGCCGCAGCGCGACCGGCACAAGATCTACATCATCGACGAGGTCCACATGCTGTCGGGAGCGGCGTTCAACGCGCTGCTCAAGACGCTGGAGGAGCCGCCCGGGCACGTGAAGTTCATCTTCGCGACGACCGAGGCGCACAAGCTCCCGGACACCATCCTGTCGCGCTGCCAGCGCCACAACTTCCGCCGCATCTCCGCGGCGCGGATGCTCCAGCGGCTGCAGGAGATCTGCAAGGCGGAGGGCGCGGGCATCTCGGACCGCTCGCTGTCGCTCGTGGTGCGCCAGTCCGAGGGCGGCATGCGCGACGCGCTCAGCCTGCTGGACCAGGTGCTCGCCTCGTGCGGAGCGAATCCCACGGACGAGGAGGTCGCCGAGGCGCTGGGCGCCATCGACCGGACGATGGTGCAGGACTTCGCCGACGCGCTGGTGCACAAGGATGCGAAGCGCGTGCTGGAGCGCGTGGAGGAGGTCTTCAACCGGGGCCTCGATTTGAAGCGCCTCGCGGAGGAGCTGGCGATGCAGCTTCGCCACCTCTTCGTCACCAAGACGCTGGGCGAGGCGCCCGCGGAGCTGGCCGAGTCCGAGCAGAAGGCGCTCGTGGCGCTGGCGAAGGACGCGGAGAGCGCGCAGCTCACGCGGCTGTTCGACGTGGTGCATGGCTCCGTCTGGGATGTGTCGCGCGCGGCGCAGCCGAGGCTCGCGCTGGAGATGGCGCTGTTGAAGGCCATCCAGTTGTCGCCCGGAGGGTCGATTCCGGAGCTGCTCGCGAAGGTGGACCGGCTCACGGCTGGACTGCCTCAGTCGGACAAGGCCAATGCTGGAGCGCCAGGAGGTCGCTCCAGTTCCACGAACTTTCGCGCCTGAGCCTCGCCAGGCTCCGCCCCCCGAAGCCGCGTCCGCCCCACGTCCATGGGAGACGGGTCGAGCCGCGCCCGCGACGGGGCAACAGCCCGCCTCGACGCCGAGGCCGGCGGGTACGTCCGGAGGAGTGCCATCGCACGATGGCGTGTCCACGGCCATGCCGTCGGCTCCGCCGCACTCGAGCGCGGGGGCGAGCAACGGGAGCACGTCGTCCCCTGGAGCGTCGACGCGCGGGCCGCTGGGTGGCGCGTTCGACGGTGCGCCGTCCGCCGCGCAGAGCGGACCGAGTGGCGCCGCGGGTCCTCAGCACGCAGTAGTGCCGGTGGGCCCGCCGCACGGGGGTCCATCGGATGCGTCTCGCGCGACTGTTGGCCAGGCCCCCGCCGGAATGATGGGGCGTGCGCCCTCGGGCCCGCCTTGGGACGCGACGGGGGCCTCGGCTGGGCAGCATTCCGCTGGAGCGCTGGGGCGTGCGCCATCGGGCCCACCCTGGGATGCCCCGGGTCCATCCGCGGGACAGCCCACCACCGGGTCCACGACACGTGCGCCGACAGGCCCACCGTGGGATGCGCCAGCACCGGCTTCCGGACCGCAGCCCACAGGAGACTTCGCGCGTCCCGCGCAAGCGCCTCGCTTCGATGCGCCCGCGTCATTCGACACGCGAGGCTCGGGCGCCTCTCGCTACGACGACTCCGACTACCAGCCCGAGCCACCACCGGACATCGACCTGCCCCGCCACGGTGGAGGCGCATCAGACGAACCGCCCGCCAACATCGCGCTGCCACGGCATGACGGGGCCGCACGTGACATCCCCCCGCCCCAGCCAGCCGCGGGCGCGTGGACGCCTCCAACTTCCGTCAGCGCCACCCCTCCCGTCCCCGCCACGGGTCCGGTGATGGCCGGGCTGCCTCCGTCCGCCGCGCGGCCCCTGTCCTTCCTGCGCAACGGCGGCGGCGCCCAGACTGTCTCGGACGCTCCGCCCCCATCGGCGTATCCCGTCGAGAATCCCCTGCCCTCGGGCCCCGTCCTGGACGGCCTGCCCCCGTCCGCCGCGCGGCCCCTGTCCTTCCTGCGCAACGGTCCGCCCGCGCCCACGGCAGCGC
>NZ_SRLW01000504.1:0-3811 GCF_006518215.1 Myxococcus sp. AB025B | reverse complement strand
TTGAGCAGCAGCACCAGGTCGTACGTGGAGAAGTCCTCGCGCAGCCCCACCTCCGCGTCGCGCACGGCCACCTCCACCGGAGACCCCGGCGCCGTCAGCGCCGCGTCCACGAAGAAGGCTTCGTCCCGGTAGCGCGTCGCGTGCGGCGCGCCGTTCACCACCAGCGCCTTGAGCGCGCGGGGCACCGGCAGCACGAACGCCCGTCGGTCATCCTCCGCCAGCGCGTCCGGCGCGAGCGTCACCTGGCCCACCACCGTGCCGCCCTGCGGGAAGCGCACCGTGAGCGCCTTCTGCGTGGTGCCACCGGCGGGCACGTCGACGAAGCCCTTGGCCAGCGTCGTCTCGCCCGTGCGCACCGCGGCCTCCAGGTCCTTCACCGCCTCCGTCCCGAAGTTGCGCACCGTGAAGGTGAACTGGAACGCGCGCGGGCCGGCCTGCAGCGCGGGCTCCACCTTGAGGTCGACGATGGCGTGGTTGGCGAGCGTCTCCTTGCCCTCGGCCACGTCGCGCAGCACCACCTCCGGCTTCACCGGCGCGCCCGTGGGGCCCTTCACCGTGGGCGGCGGAGCCTCCAGCCGGAACGCCGTGGCCGCCATGTCGGAGACCACCACCAGCCGCTTGGCCGGCATCGGGTTCTCCTCCAGCGAGCGCGCCGCCAGGTCCATGCAGCGCGACAGGTCCGCGCCGCCGTACGTCGGCTTCGCCTCGTCCACGAGGGCGCGCAGTCGGGCCCGGTCGAACCCCGGAGGCGGCGGCGCCGCGGGCGAGCCCGTGCACACCACCACCGTGGCGGGCTCCTCGGGCAGCAGGTCCTTCAGCGCGTCACGCGCCTCGTCCCGGCCCCGCTCGAAGAGCGACGTGCCGTCCGACCAGCGCATGGACAGGGACGCGTCCAGGATGATGGCCGTCGCGGCCGGGCCCTTCACCACCTGCGCGGCCTGCGCGTCGCGCGTCAGCTCCGGCTTGGCGAGCGCGATGGGGATGGCCAGCAGGATGAGCGTGCGCAGCACGTACAGGAGCAGGCGCTTCAGCTTGAGGCGACTGGCGGTGCGCTTCTGGCTGCGCAGCACGAAGGCCAGCGGACCGAACGGATGGGGACGCGGCCTGCGCCGGTCGAACAGGTGCACCAGCAGGGGGATGAGGGCGCCCAGCGCGCCCAGCAGCATCCACGGATTGCCGAACGTCACCCGCGCCTCCCGCGCCGCGCCAGGTACCGCAGCAGCACGTCGTCCAGCTTCTCGTCCGTGCGCACCAGCTCGTAGTCCACGTCCGCCTCCGCGCACGACGCCTTCACGTTCGCCAGGAAGGCGTGGAACTCCTCCAGGTAGCTCTCCTTGATTTCACGCGGGTTCACCTCGATGCGGCCCTCGCCCTCCATGTCCATGAAGAGCGTGGGGTCATCGAAGGGGAACGTCAGCTCCGCCGGGTCCACGACGTGGAACAGCGACACGTCGTTCTTGCGCTGCCTGAGCGCCAGCACCCGCTTGAGCGCGTCCTGCTTCTCGTCGAGCAAGTCCGACAGGACGATGACGGTGGAGCGCCGGGGCAGCACCTCCGCCAGGTGGTCCGCCGCGCTGCCCAGGTCCGTCGTGCCGCCGGCCGCCGTCGCATCCAGCGTGTCGAGCAGCACGTTCAGGTGGCCCGCCGACGCGCGCGGAGGCACGTCCTTCCACTTGCCACCCGTGAGCAGCGCCAGGCCCGCCGCGTCCTGCTGACGCACCAGCAGATACGACAGCGCGCCCGCCAGCGTCGTCGCCACCTCCAGCTTGGACAAGGCGCCGCTCTGGTAGCCCATGGAGGCAGACGCATCCACCACCATCACCGCGCGCAGGTTCGTCTCGTGCTCGAAGCGCTTGACGTAGTACTTGTCGAACTTGCCGTACGCCTTCCAGTCCAGGTGGCGCAGCTCGTCGCCGGGCGCGTACTCCTTGTGCTCGGCGAACTCCACGCTCTGCCCCTGATGGGGGCTCTTGTGGAGGCCGGACAGCACCCCCTCCATCACCGCGCGGGCACGCAGCTTCACGCCCTTGAGGCGGGCCAGCGTCTGGGCATCGAGCAGCACGCGGCGCTAGCCCTTCACCACCGTGAGGAGCTGGTCCACGAGCTTCACGGACGTGATTCCCTCGCTCTCCGCGGTGAAGTTGGGCAGCACGCGGTGGCGCAGCACCGGCCTCGCCAGCGCGCGCACGTCCTCCACCGTCGCCACGAAGCGCCCGTGGAGAATCGCGCGCGCCTTGGCCGCGAGCACCAGGTACTGGCTGGCGCGAGGGCCCGCGCCCCACGACACGTTCTTCGCCACGAAGTCCGGCACGCCCGCTTCCTTGGGCCGGGTGTTGCGCACCAGCTCCACCGCGAAGCGCACCACGTGGTCCGGCACCGGCACGCGCCGCACCAGGTCCTGGAGGGCGACGATGCGCTCGGGAGACAGAATCTTCTCGAGCGCCGGCTGCTCGCCGCCGGTGGTGCTCTTGACGATTTGGATCTCCTCCTCGGCGGTGGGGTAGCCCACGTCCACCAGGAACATGAACCGGTCCAGCTGCGCCTCGGGCAGGGGGTAGGTGCCCTCCTGCTCGATGGGGTTCTGCGTGGCGAAGACGAGGAAGGGCGGGGCCAGCGGGTACGTGCGGCCGCCGGCGGTGATGCGGTACTCCTGCATGGCCTGCAGCAGCGCGGCCTGCGTCTTGGGCGGGGTGCGGTTCACCTCGTCGGCCAGGATGATGTTGGCGAACAGGGGGCCCTGCACGAAGCGGAAGTTGCGCCGGCCGGTGGTGCGGTCCTCCTCCAGGATGTCCGTGCCGGTGATGTCCGAGGGCATCAGGTCCGGGGTGAACTGGATGCGGTTGAAGGACAGGTTCAGCACGTCCGCCAGCGTGGAGATGAGCAGCGTCTTGGCCAGGCCCGGCACGCCGACGAACAGGCAGTGGCCCCGGCTGAAGAGCGAGATGAGCAGGTGCTCCACCACCTCGCGCTGCCCGACGACGCGCTTCTCGATTTGAGCGACGATGGCGTTACGGGCCTGGGCAAGCTCCTCGACTGCGCGGAGGTCGTCGCTCGAGGCATCGGGCACGGGACGTGGGGCGGGGGCGGCGCTTTCCATGGAAGGAGTCTCTTAATTCGCGGGCGGCGCCCGGACCAACGGTTTCCTCCTTCCGAGCGGCCGAGTCGTGCGGTGGCAACCGTTGGAGTGGGGGCCTATTCCGCTGTCACACACTCGGGGACGGGGCCCCGAGGCCCCCAGTCGCCTGCACGCCCCCCGGGCGGGTGCCTCCCCCCGAGGGGCAGGGGGAATGCCACGTCCCGGACACGCTGCTTACCGTCTCCGGAGAGCCGGCTCGCGAAGGACGGCGGCGGCTCGGGGAGCACGCATGCGGTCAGAGCGAGCGGGGCGTTGGTTCCAGGGCTGGAGGTGGCTCGCGCCGCTGGCCCTCCTGTGGGGCGTGGGGCTGGCGTGTGGCTCGGAGCCGGGCGCCCCGGAGACTCCCGGGGAGGAGGCCGCGCCGGGCACGGACGATGGGGCCAACCCGGGCTCGGGCACGCCGCCGAAGTCGGGCACCCGGCCGCCCTCCGAGGGCGAGGGTGCGCAGGTGCCCTGGGAGGCCCGGGTGGGCGGGCCCCAGGACGACTCGGGGACCGGCGTCGCCGTGGGGCGCGACGGGGACGTGGTGCTGGTGGTGTCGCAGACGCCCCGGCAGGACGCGGACCGCGAGCCGGTGGCCGGGGAGCGGCTGGGGGTGGTGCTGGGACGGTACGCGGCGGATGGGACGCCGCGCTGGACGCGGGAGTTCCCCCGCGAGCGCCTGTCGGATTTGCG
>NZ_SRLW01000503.1:0-4088 GCF_006518215.1 Myxococcus sp. AB025B | reverse complement strand
GGTGTCTGGTGCTCATCGTGGGCGAGTCCCTGGGGCGGGGGTTCACCGCGTTGCTGCTGGTGCCTCGCTGGCCGGAGATGCCCGGGGAGCTTCGCGAGCTGCTGTCGCGGCAGTTCGTGCTCGTCAGTGGGGTGGCGCTGGTGAGCTCGGTGCTCTGTGTGGGCGGGGTGCTGTGGACGCGTGGGAGCGCCGGGGTGTTGTTGGTGACGCAGTTCGTGTCGGGCTTCTTGGTGGGGTTCGGGAGCTACGAGCTGCTCACGCCGGAGGTGCTGTCCACGCCGCCTCCGTTCGCCGAGCACATCCTCGCGCAGCCTCGCGAGGATGCGCGGGTGCCCATCCGAGTGGCCTCGCACTACGACGTGGCTGGCGTTACGTCGCTCATTCCTGGGATGGATGCTCGGCAGTGGCGCTCGCTGGTCGCGGCGCAGACGCTCATGCCGGACACGCCGGGGCTGTGGGGCATGGAGAGCGCGGATGGAACCCTGCCCGCCACGAGTCGACGGGTGCATGCGGTCGTCTGGGATGTGACGCCGTGGTTCCTGGAGCGCGCTCCGCTGTTCTCCGTCGCGTACTCGGTGCATCCGCTCGTGGAGTGGCAGGCGCTGGAGACGGCTGGGAAGAAGAACGCCGTCACGGACCGGTCCATCAATGCGGTGTTGGTGGAGCACCCGGAGGTGCTGCCTCGGGTGTTCCTGGCGAATGCGCGCTGTGTCGCGTCGTACGAGGCCGCGATGCCGGGGCTGGCGGATCCGCTCGTTCGTGCCGGACAGGTGGCGTTGGTCGAGTGTGGCGAGGGTGGGGCCGGGCTTACGTCCGGGGACACGTCTCCCGTGGGGGGACAGGTGAAGGTGGAGCGCTACGAGGCGGAGCGTCTGGAGTTCGACGTGGAGAGTCCTCGCGACGCGGTGCTCATCGTGAACGACGCGTGGTTCCCCGGGTGGACGGCGACGGTGGATGGCGTGGAGACGCCGATTCTTCCGGCCAACGTCGCGGTGCGCGCCGTGCCCGTGAAGGCGGGGCGACATCGGGTGACGCTGACCTATCGGGATGTTGCCGCCCGGTGGGGGCTGGGCGTCTCCGCGATGACGTTCCTGGGACTGCTCGGGTTCGCGGTGGTGCGTCGACCGCGTGGGGCTTCGTGAGGTCTCGGGTTCTTGGCGAGCGCCGCTGACCTCAACGGAGCGCCTCGCGGAGCATCAGGTGCGCGATGCGATAGAGACGCTGGGCGCTCGTTGCATGGAGTGGGTCTGGAATGGGCAGATTGGGGAACTCATCGTCGTCGCAAATCTGCGCATCGAAAGTCGCCGCCTGCCATGCGGCGGAGTCTCTCGTGTCGCACGTCCACTCGAAGGTGACGACGTAGTTCCAGGTGGAGGGATGGCATTTCGGATCTCCCTCTGGCTGGAGTGCTCCGTCCACCAGGGCCCGAAGCATTTGCTGTGAGACGAAAGAGGAGACGACCCGGGATGGCACGTTGAGGCTGGTGTAGCGAGGCTCCCAGAAGCGTCCCTCAATGCGTGACGCGACGGGAGTGTGGGTCAGCATGAGTGACCCATGATTGCCGCCATAGCAATGGGCCTGAGCGAAGCGGAGCTTCACGGCTGCATGTGAGGCGTTGAGCAGGCACTCGAGAGAGAACTCCCGTTGTGGCCGCCATTGCTCTTCCGCGAGGCAGGGGCTGGTCACCAGGGCCACGAGAAGCCCGCTCACCGTCCATCGCTTGCCACGCATGGGTCGCTCCTTCGTTGAAAGAGCGCCCATGAAAGCGATGTCGCGTGGGCGGCTTCCTCACGGAAGCATCACGGCCTCATCATGTGGGTGGCACGGGCACGCAGTGCTTCCGTGCCCGTTCGCCCTCAGCGCTTCAATCCGCGCTTGATGTCCGCGCACAGCGCCTTGACGGCCTGCGGTCCATCCGAGTGCGCGGCCCGGACGAGCGCGCTGCCGACCACCACCCCATCCGCGTGCGCCGACAGCGTCCGCGCCTGCTCCGCGCTGGAGATGCCGAAGCCCGCCACCACCGGCACTGGCGAGGCCTTGCGCACCAGGTCCAGCCGCTGCGACAGGTCCGGCGGCAGCTCCGCGCGCATGCCCGTCACTCCCGCCACCGACACGCAGTACACGAAGCCGCGCCCGTCCTTCGCGATGGCCTCGGCTCGCGCACGCGGTGTCGTCGGCGCGCACAGCGGAATCAAGTCCACGCCCGCCGCGTCGAACGTGGCGCGCAAGGCCCCGCTCTCCTCGGGCGGCAGGTCCGGCAGGATGGCTCCCGACACGCCGCGCTCCCGCGCCAGCTTCGCGAACCGCTCCTCGCCCATCGCCATGATGACATTCACATACGTCATGATGACCAGCGGTGTCTCCGGACAGCGCCGATGCACCTCCGGCACCACCTCGTCGAGCACCCGCTTGAGCGTGGAGCCCGCCTTCAACGCGCGCTCCGATGCACCCTGGATGACCGGCCCGTCCGCGATGGGGTCGCTGAACGCCACGCCCACCTCGAGGATGTCCGCGCCTCCCTCCACCATCGCCGTGAAGACCTCCACCGAGCGCGCCAGGTCCGGGTCTCCCGCCATCCCGTACGCCACCAGCGCGCCCTCGCCCCGAGCCTTCGCCCGCGCGAACGCCTTCGCGATTCCGCCGCTCACGCCTTCACCCCCACCGCCGGCGGAACCCCGCGCGCCGAAATCGTCGCGACGTCCTTGTCCCCTCGACCCGAGCAGTTGATGACCAGGTACTTGCCCGCCCCCAGCTCCCGCGCCAGCTCCCGGCCTCGCGCGAACGCATGCGACGTCTCCAGCGCCGGGAGGATGCCCTCCATGCGCGCCACCTCGTAGAACGACGCCAACGCCTCGTCGTCCGTCGCCGTGCGCACCTCCATCCGCCCAATCTTCGCCAGGTGTGCCAGCTCCGGCCCCACGCCCGGATAGTCCAGACCCGCGCTGATGCTGTGCGCCTCCTGAATCTGCCCGTCCGCGTCCTGGAGCACCAGCGAGCGCGAGCCATGCAACACGCCCTCCGTCCCCAGTGTCAGCGACGCCCCGTGCTGGCCCGAGTCCAGCCCGTGCCCACCCGCCTCCACGCCGATGAGCCGCACGCTCGCATCGCCGATGAACGGATGCAGCACGCCAATCGCATTCGAGCCGCCCCCCACGCACGCGACAATCGCATCCGGCAGTTGCCCGAACGCCGCCATCGCCTGCGTGCGCAGCTCCTTCCCGATGATGGACTGGAAGTCGCGCACCACCGACGGATACGGGTGCGGCCCCGCCGCGCTGCCGATGACGTAGTGCGTGTCCGAGACCTGCGACACCCACGTGCGCATCGCCTCGTTCATCGCGTCCTTCAGCGTCCGCGAGCCCGACTCCACCGGCCGCACCACCGCGCCGAGCGCCCGCATCCGGAAGACGTTGAGCGCCTGCCGCTCCACGTCCAGCGCGCCCATGTACACCTCGCACGGCAGCCCGAAGAGCGCGCACGCGGTGGCCGTCGCTACGCCGTGCTGGCCCGCGCCCGTCTCCGCGATGATGCGCTTCTTGCCCATCCGCTTCGCGAGCAGCACCTGCCCCACGGTGTTGTTGATTTTGTGCGCGCCCGTGTGCGCCAGGTCCTCGCGCTTGAGCCACACGTTCGCGCCGCCCCACGCCTCGGTGAGCCTGCGCGCCGGCGTCAGCGTCGTGGGCCGACCCACGAACTCACGCAGCACCCGCGCCACCTCGGCGTCGAACGTCGGGTCCGCCCTGGCGGCCGTGTACGCCTCTTCCAACTCCATCAGCGCCGGGACGAGCGTCTCCGGCACGTAGCGCCCACCGAAGCGGCCGAAGCGGCCGGTGGAAGTCTCCGTGTTCATCCCTGTCACTCCCAGAGGTTGATGGACTTCGCGGACCGCACGAAGGCGCGCACCGCGTCCATGTCCTTGATGCCCGGGGCCGACTCCACCCCACTGGCCACGTCCACTCCGTAAGGCCGCGTCGCGCGCACCGCCTCCGCCACGTTGGAGGGCTTCAGCCCTCCCGCCACCAACACCGGCACGCCGCTGCCCGCCACTCCCGCCACCAGCGACCAGTCGAACCCCACGCCCCCACCGC
>NZ_SRLW01000502.1:0-4090 GCF_006518215.1 Myxococcus sp. AB025B | reverse complement strand
CCTCACGCAGCGTGGCGCGCCAGAATCCGGCTCGCTGCTGGACTCCGCACGGCCTGCAACATCCCTTCCCGGCAACCAACGCGCTCGTCGCGACCGCGCTCTCCATCAACCACTTCGCTCAGCAACACCCGGTACGGAGGTGATGAAGCCGTCGGGTGACACGCGACGGACGCGGTGGTTGTTCTTGTCGACGATGTACAGCGTCCCATCTGGGGCCACGTCGACATCCACCGGGTAGGCGAGCTCGGCGTTCACGGCGCGGCCACCATCACCCGCATTCCCATAGATTCCGGTGCCTGCATACACCGCCGCGTTGCCGTACCGGTCGATGCTCCAGACCCGATGCGACTCGTAGTCCGCCACGTACACGTTGCCGTTGGGTGCCACCTTGAGGCTGACGGGTGTGAAGCTCGAGCCGCGCCTGTGGTGCTCCCGCAGCACACCATCCGGATCAATCCGGACGATGCGGTGGTTTCCGTAGTCGGCGATGTAGATGCGTCCATCCGAACCTGCGGAGAGGTCAGCGGGATAGCTGAGCGCCGCTTGGAGCGCGGGGGTTCCATCCGCGCCCTCTCCTTGCACGCCCGTACCGGCCAAGGCGATGAGGACACCATCGACATTGTCCGCGGAGCGCCGCGTGCCGTCGCCCATGTAGAGCGTGCGCGAGTCCGGGTCATATTGGTGATGCAGGTCGAACGACCAACCCGCGACGGGTTGCAGCAGGGCCCGGGATGGGGTGACGGGCGTCGACCAGTACTGCCACAGCGTCATCTCGCGAGTATCGCGGGCGGCGCTGTAAGGCACGCCGGAGATGGCCGCGAAGGAGCGATTGAAGTTCGCGGGCTCCTGGTAGATGAGCGAGTATACGAAGCCCGTGCGGCCCACGACGACCTGACTGCCGGAGACCGTCCGGCCATAGGCGTCCTTGCCGTCCCACGCCCACTCATGGGTCAGATTGGGGAGAGGGGCGTAGGACGCGCGGAATTTACGGCCGGCCACTTCCAACTCCACCACGACGCGGATGACGTTGGGAGGCAGTGCCGCGCCCGTCAAGGGGATGCGCATCGTGTGGCTGGCCCGCCGCCCCGGCATCCGGTCGCTGCGATAGACGAGTTGATAGGGGGTGCCCGTCACGGGCAGCGTCTCCCCCAGCGTCTGGTTCTGGCACTCGATGATAGAACCGCTCTGGCACTCGGGACGCTCCTCCGGGTCTTCAGGCTTGGGCCGCTGGTGGTCCGGGGCCCTGGCGCCCAGGGGCGGGCCATAGGGCCAGTTGCAATCCCACGGGGTGAAGTGAGTCAACGCCACGCGCCACAGCGTCTTGCCCGAGGCGTACAGTGTGCCGAGTTGCTCGCGCTCATCCAGGGTGATGCCCAGCGCCAGCAGGGCGGGGTCACCCTCCGCCGTTCCGTCTCCGTCGATGTCCACCTGGGCCACGCCACCCGTCACGCCAACGATGGCGATGACGCGGCCGTTCTGCTCCGCCTCCCACCTACCCGTCGTGCGGTCGTAGAATCCGATGGGCACCGCGTCGCCTGAAGGGAAGTCCAGGAAGTTGTCGACGTAGAACGCGACGGGCCTGTCGAACTGAATGCGGGAGGCACCCACTGCGGTGGCCTCGTCCGCGCCGAGCTCGACGGCATAGGTGTAGCCCGTCGCGGCGGGCAACGTGCCCGGCATGGCGGAGGGGCCGGAGTCTCCTACGGTGTACTCGGTGGCGCGCACGGACAGCGAGTCGAGCGTCCGCGTCCCCACCCCTGGAATGATGACGGAGACCTGCGTCCCGGGCGGGAAGAGCACCGTCGCCTGCCGCGTTCCGTCAGAGTCCGTGACGGGGTTGCCCTGGGCCACCTGGGTGTCGGTGCTTGTTCCATCCAGCACGATGGTCGTCACTCGCGAGTCGAGCGCGACGAGCGTCACCTCGGGCGCCTCACGGTACTGTCCCCACGGAGCCTCCACCTCGCGCTGCGAGGGCAGGAAGCCCTCCTTTTCGTACGAGAGCACGAGAGCGCCGCCACCGTTGACCGCGAGGTCGAAGCGGCCATCCTCCCGCGTGAGCGTGAAGCCGACCTCTGGCTGCTGGAGGACGGAGACGCGAACGCCCTGCAGCGCGGTGCCTGTCCGTGAAGTGACCTTGCCCCGGAGCACGGCCAACCGCCGCTCGACGTGGGTTCCGGACTGGACGCCGAACTGGACGGGGTTTGTGCCGGAATACAGGAAGGAAGTGGCATCTTTGAAGGAGACGACGCCCGTGGTGCTCAGTGGGGGAGCGACAGTGGAGGGGTCGGGCGGCAATGTGGCCGCCGTGGCCGACGGACCATCGGTGGATTCATTGGGAGCGGCGTCCTCTGCTTCCACCCGATAAGTGGCCATCTGTCCGCGCGTCAGCCCGGAGCGGGTATAGGTGCGGACCAGTGCTCCCGTCCGCGCGACGAACACATCGTCCTCGTAGACCACGTAGCCAGTGACACCCTGGTCATCCGTCGCAGCGGGCCAGGAGAGCACCAGGCTCGTCGCAGCCACGTCGGAGACACTCAGGCGGCGCCCCTCGGGCCACGTCGGCGGCGTCGTATCCGGGGGAGTGCCAGCATCGGTCGGCTCGGTGCCCGCGTCCGGCACACTGCCTCCATCTGGGAGTGTGGTCTCCGGTGGATAGAGGTACTCCGTGGGAATTGGGAGCCAGTTGTTGTCAGGGTCATTCCATATCAGACCCATGAAGGCATCCCCCCCGTTCTCGTAATACTCCAGGCGGATGCTGACGAGTTCACCCTCGACGAGGTTCACGTTGGCCGAGTCCTCCTGGAGGCCATGGTCCGTCCAGTTGTCGATGACGAGCGTGTCATCAACCCAGAGGCGGACGCCGTCGTCCGACAGCGTGATGAAGGAATACGTGCCAGTGGTGGGAGCCTCCACCCAGCCTGTCCATCGCACGGAATACGTATCGGGGTCTGTCAGGGCCGTTCCGCTGGGAATGGCGGAGCCCCAGTCGAAGAAGATGGTGGGATCCACCTGGGTTGTGACCAGGGATCCGAACGACATATCGTCATAGTAGCGGCCCTCAAGGCCAGTCCCCGTTCCGGAAAGCCTGGCGCGAGAGGATCGCGGTGTAGCTTCGCGCGCGATCTCGGCTTCCTGCGGTCGGCAACCCGTGGCACCTATGATGAAGAGACAAAGCACACCAGCTCTAACCAAGACGCGATTCACACATTCCTCGCACGGGAAGACCAATCCCCAAGCTGTGGGTGTATTGCTATTGACAATCCCTTGTCGGATCAACGAGGCAATTCCTGATTTCCTGCAGCGGTGAGGCCGAGCGAGGAGGAGGCACCTGTGGCAGCATAAGTGGGCATGTGCGCCGGGCATTGTCGTAGGGGCTGAGGCCCCGGAGTGGGCCAGCCCTGGTACGACGCCGACGATGGACGATGGGGCCCTGCCAACGACCGCCGTGCTGTAGTCGAGGGCTCTGCCGGGCTCGTCGATGGGGAACGTCAGCCGGTCTGGAGGGCAGATGGGGTGCCCCTCCGCGAATGCCCAGATGTCCTCACTCGCCAGGAGCAGGAGCCCGTGGAGGAACGTTCCTTGGGCGCTGTCCGCAAACTCTGACATGCATCCTCGCCCGTTGATGAGTCATGGACGCAAGGCCTTCCGCATGAATCCGCCCCCTCTTGCGGACTGCTAGCTTGCGCCCTCATGGACACCGACACCCCCGCACTCGCCTCGCTGTCCATTCCCCTGGCCTCGCTGCGCATGCAGGCCTTGGAGGCGGGGCCCGCGGACGGCCCGCTCATGCTCCTGCTGCACGGCTTCCCCGAGCTGTCGGAGAGCTGGCGTGACGTGCTGCCCGTGCTCGGCGCGGCGGGCTATCACGCCGTGGCCCCGGACCTGCGCGGCTATGGCGGCACGGACCGTCCCCCAAAGGGCTACGACCTCGACACGCTCGCCGAGGACATCTACCAGCTCGCCCGCCACCTCCAGCCCGACCGCCCCATCCACCTCGTGGGCCACGACTGGGGCGGCGGCATCGCCTACCACGTGGCCGCCACCCGCCCCGACATCGTCGCCACCCTCACCGTCGTCAACTGTCCCCACC
>NZ_SRLW01000501.1:0-4112 GCF_006518215.1 Myxococcus sp. AB025B | reverse complement strand
GGCCTACACCCTTGCTGGGTGGGGGATGGGGCGAGGCCCCGGTGGAGCTTCTGGGAGAGGCCGTTCCTGAACCCGGCGCACGGCCACCCGGGAAACCACGGTAAAGAGGGCGCTCGGCGTGGTTCCCTTGGAGTGGGAGCGTTCTGACAATGAGCCCGAGGGCTTGGGGCGTGACGTTCCTGCTGTTCGTGGCGTGTGCGACTCCACCTCGGAGCGGTGTAGGGCCGTCGGGCGCCGAGGGTGTGACTCGCTATGCGCAGAGCCTGGACTCGGCGACGAGCGGCTGCATGCGGAATCCTGCCTGCTACTCCCAACCGGGAAGCGAGGCCATCCTTCCTGGTGTCGGACGTTCTGTCGCCGCGGCCAGAGGGGTGGGCACGGCGCTGCGGATATTGGACGCCGCTGAACTGGCGCGAATCGAGCAACTCTTGATCCAGTGCTCCAAGGCGGCGGACCAGGAAGTCAACGAGCGCGAATATGGACCCGGGAAGAAGCCGGATGATGCGGAGTGTGAGCGGGTGGTCCGACACGTCGATGGCAAGCCACTCAAGCGCCGCATGGAACTGGGAACGATGAAACACGCAGTGGCATTTGCCTGCGTTCGGCGTGAGCTGTCGCGACTCTTCCCCGATAATGTCTCGGTGGAGCCTCGTTATGGGTTCGATGCAAGGACGGGGCGCCCTGTCCTGACGGAACGATGGGTGGGCTCACTCCGTCCGGATGTCGTGATTCATTTCGCGAAGGAGCCCAGTCGCGTCCAGTGTGTCTACGACTTCAAGTTCCCTTGCACGAAGGCCAGCAAGAGCAATCCGCTTGCCAGCCCCGAGCTTCTCCAGCAGTTGGAACGGTACGAGGCACTGGGTGGACACTGCCCACCGGCCATCATCACGCCTCAACTCGGAGTCAGCCGTGACTGAGGCCTACCCACGCATTCGTCTGGTCGACTCGGGTGCCGAAGATGCGCGTCTGCTGGCCCGGGACGTGGTGCGCATCGTGTTCTACCTGCCTCATGACCATGTGGAGCTGGGGGAAAGGATTGAAGAGGCGCTGGCCCTCTACCGACAGGCCGTGGGGGATGTGCTCCGGCGTGCCTGGGATTCAGAGGGCGAGTCGTTTCCCCTGACAGAAGCGGGGTGGCGAGAGATCCTGAGTTCTCTGCGGCCCAGTGCTTCCTTCCGCTTCATCGAAGAACTGCCCGAGGACTCCGACTCGTTCCAGCGGATGACCCGACTTCAGGCGGAGTGTTCCTGGACGCTCACGGGTGACAACTTCGATGGGTATTCACTCCGCTATCTGGCTCGGCTCCCGTCGAAGACACCGCTGGAGGGAAGTGTCAGCGTGCTGAGCGCCACGTTGCCCACGGAGTACCTGGAACTGCATGGCCCAGGACGCGTGAGGGAACTGGCCATGTCGTTGGCCTCGGTCCTGCCTCTTGCCTCGGGTCATGCGGGGCTCGCGCTGGAACTCGCAGGCGTGCGGCGGAAGATCCTGCCTCTCGTTCGTGAAGAGCTTCGCCGATACCCAGGAGTGGATGTTCCCAGGGTGGACGCTCACCTGTCCGTGGGGGCTCGCGTGGAGGGGGTGCACTGGCTGAACTTCCTGGGGACTTCGTTGCTTCAATCTGTGGGAGGTAGCGAAGCGCTTCGAGGTCGTCTCCAGTCGTCGGGGAGCACGGTTCAAGAGGTGGGGGCCTTGGGAGCCGCCTTGGTGACCCTCGGCCCGGGACCGGAGGCGGGGGACCGCTCGAATGGGGGCGACCTGCCCGCGCATCGCGAACTCGCGCGTGTGCTGGAGCCTGTCCTGGAGCCGTTCATGCCGGGATACGCACTCGCATGGCGTGGCTTTTCTGAAGACGAAGTCCACGACTGGTGGCGACGCTTTCTCGACTGATTTCCCCGCAGCCCCATGCCTGGCCGGCTGCTGGGAGCCAGCCGTACGTGAGCGCACAGCCGCGCCCCTGGGGCTTGCATTGACGTGGATCCACGCCTCCCCTACCTTCGCGCGCCCGTACCCGGCCTGGGCCGAGGGGCCCGGGGCCCGCCGACATGACGCACCGGACGCACAACGAGGTCTCCGAAGGGCGCCCCGCGCCGCAAAAGGAAGACTCCGTCCGAGAGCTTCACGTCGAGTACGACGACGCGCCCGGACGCCCCTTCACCCGAGGAGCCACCCGCACGCGACGTCGCCGCGCCCTCCGATGTCACCGCGTCCGAGCGCCAGGTCATCCAGGCCGCCGTCGCCACCGGGAAGCGCCGCGAGGCCTGGCGTCCTCCCGAATACCTCCCCGAGGACCTGAGCGACGCGCTCCTCTCCGAGCGCAGCCAGTACCGCGCCAAGCTGCTCCAGGACGTGCGCCAGGTCTCCCTGCAGGGCCCCGGCGTGTTGTCCCTCGTCCCCGTGCCCGCCGCGGACCCGGACTGGTCCGGCGGCTCGCTGCTCGGCTTCCTCGGCGAGGAGTGCGTCTTCGGCGGAGACGTCGTCCACCTCGACTTCGAGTCCGGCCGCGTCTTCGCCGCCCCCGACCACGGTGACGACGTGGACCGCCGCGCCCTCGCCGCGGACCGCTGGTGTTATCGGCCCTATGACTTCGCCGAGGCCCTCTGCACCGCCGCCTCCGCGTACGAGGACCGTCAACCCGCCCTCCATCAGGCCCTGCGCCGCGCCAGCGGAGACGAGCCCGCGCCCACCCCGCGTCCCCAGGACGCCGAGCTCCTCCCGACCGACCGCCTCTGGGCCCAGCCCTGGGGCTGCATCTGGGGACCTCCCGGCACCGGCAAGACGACCGCCGTCGCCGACCTCATCGCCCGCGCCCTGCGCGCCTTCCCCAACGAGCGCATCCTCGCGGTGGCCCCCACCAACCGCGCCGCCGATGAGCTCGTCCTGCGCGTCAGCGCCCTCCTGGAGCGCCAGCCCATCCCCCTGCGCCCCCTGGCGCGCAGCATCTTCCGCGGCGGCACCGGCGCCAGCGACGCCCTGGCGAAGCTGCCCACCGTCACCCTCGAGGACACCAAGGGCGGCAAGCTGCGCGCGAGCATCGAGGAGCGCGAGCGCGAGCTGTACCTCCAGCGTGTCCGCGGCGGCCCCGCGCACGAACTCGCCAAGCTCCAGGCGGAGCTGCGCGGCCTGCGCGGCAAGATGAAGGACCCCACCTTCAAGGAGGCGGAGAAGGGCGACTGTCCCCTCATGGTCCTCACCGTCCACCGCGCCCTGCGGCTGGTGTCGGAGCTCGAGGGCAAGTGCACCTTCGCGCGACTCGTGGTGGACGAGGCCGGCATGGTGACCCGCGCCGCCACCGCGCTCATGGCCCCCCTGGCCGAGCGCGTGACGCTCGCCGGAGACCCCAAGCAGATCGGCCCCGTCAGCCGCGCCGCCGAGGGCGCCGGACGCGGCTCCCAGAAGTGGCTGCGCGCCAGCGGCCTGTCCCACCTGGAGGACGCGGTGCGCGACGCCGCGCGCCCGGACGTGCTGCTCTTGCGCACCCAGCACCGCATGCACCCGGACATCGCCCGCGTCGTCAGCCACTTCTGCTACGGCGGCGCGCTCGAGGACGGTGACATCGTCAAGGCCCGCGCCGAGAAGGCCCCGCCCGTGCCCGCGTTCGCCGGGACTCGCGCGGGCTGGGTGGTGCTCGATGGCCTCAGTCGCGACGCCAGGCGCCTGACGCACGGCCGCGGCGAGACGGGCTCCGGCTACCAGCGCGAGCTGTCCGCCGAGCTCGCCGTGTCGCTCGCGCGCGAGGCCGTGCGCGCCGGCCTCAGTGTCCTGTGTGTCACGCCCTATCGCGCGCAGGCCTCGCTCCTGCGCAGGCTCGGCAACTCCGCGGGCTTCCGGGGCGACGCGTTCAGCGCCTCCACCATCCACCGTCAGCAGGGCACCCAGTACGACGTGGTGCTCGTGGACACCGTGGCCGGAGGCCGTCCCTTCCCACCGCACACGCTGGTGCCCATGCTCAACGTGGCCGCCAGCCGCGCGCGCGATTATCTCTTGGTGCTCGCCTCGCGCGACGAGGCCCGGGGCGCCACCATCCCCCAGCGCTTCCTCTCGCTCCTTCCTCGTCTGCGCGTCCTCCCCGGCTCGCCGCTCCGCCTGGAGGCGCTGCCCCTGCCGCGCGA
>NZ_SRLW01000500.1:0-4151 GCF_006518215.1 Myxococcus sp. AB025B | reverse complement strand
TCCGCCCCTCACCCAGCGCTCCCCACATCGCGTCCACTTCAATCGGGTCTCCCAGCGACGTCCCCGTCCCGTGCGCCTCCAGGTAGCTGACCTCCGTCGCCTTCACCCCTCCGTTCTCCAGCGCCTGGCGTATCACCGCCTGCTGCGCCATCCCGTTCGGCACCGTCAGCCCGCTGCTCGGACCGTCGTGGTTCACCGCCGTCCCGCGAATCACCGCCAGCACTTCGTTCCCGTCCGCAATCGCGTCCGACAGCCGCTTCAGCACCAGCACGCCGCAGCCCTCGCCGCGCGCATAACCATCCGCCGAGGCATCGAACGTCTTGCAGCGACCCTCGGGAGACAGCGCGCCGCTGCTCGCCAGGTAGACGCTCACCTCCGGGGAGAGGATGAGGTTCACTCCGCCCGCGAGCGCCACGGGGCACTCGCCCAGGCGCAGGCTCTGGATGGCCAGGTGCATCGCCACCAGTGACGACGAGCACGCCGTGTCCACCGCCATGCTTGGGCCCTGGAAGCCCAGCGCGTACGACAGGCGGCCCGCGCTGAAGCACGCCCCCTTCGCCGTGCCGAAGTACGGGTCCAACTGCGACAGGTCCGCGTTCGCGAGCATGCGCTGGCTGTAGTCCGTGTTCATCACGCCCACGAAGACGCCCACGCGCTGCCGACCCCGGCGTTCGACCGGATAGCCCGCGCGCTCCAGCGCCTCCCAGCCGACCTCCAGCAACAGCCGCTGCTGCGGGTCCATCGCCGCCGCCTCGCGCGGGGAGATGCCGAAGAACTGGGCGTCGAACTGGTCCACGTCCTTCAGGAAGCCACCCCGACGGGTGTTGATCTTCCCCGGCACCTGCGGCTTCGGGTCATAGAGCGCGTCCACGTCCCAGCGATTCGCCGGCACCTCCATCGTGGCGTCCACGCCGTCTCGCAACAGCTCCCAGTACGCCTCCGGCGTGGTGACGCCACCCGGGAAGCGGCACGCCATTCCGACGATGGCGATGGGCTCCACGCGGGGCGTCGACTCGGCCTTCTCCAGCCGGGCCTCCAGCTTGCGAATCTTCACGAGCTGCTGCTGCACGATCTGCCGGTAGTTGA
Source organism: Myxococcus sp. AB025B (assembly GCF_006518215.1). Lineage (NCBI taxonomy): Bacteria > Pseudomonadati > Myxococcota > Myxococcia > Myxococcales > Myxococcaceae > Myxococcus > Myxococcus sp. AB025B. Next base: position 3,065 of record NZ_SRLW01000500.1, on the reverse strand, counting down.
TGTCCTCGGTCGTCATCTCGATATTCCTCAGGAATCCGTTGCCAGGTCCGCGAGCGCCAGACGGGCCAGCTCCGCGTCGGAGAGTGCGTCGAGGCTCACCTCGAGCTCGCCCTCGCCCGGCACCTCACGCGCCGGGGCGGGCTTCCTCTCGTCGTTGAACTTCAAGACAGCCTCGATGAGGTGGTCGGCGAGGAAGTCCACGTTGGGGTGGTTCATCGCGATGGTCGAAGGCAGCGAGTGCCCCAGCCCGTCCTGCAGGGCGTTGCGCAGCTCGATGGCCATCAGCGAGTCCATGCCCAGGTCCGTGAAGCCCTGGCCCCAATCGACTCCTCCCGCCACGTCCAGGCGGAGCACGCGCCCCACCGCCTCCTGGAGCCTGCGGACGAGCACCTCCCGCCGCTCGTGCGGCAGCGCGCCCTGCAGCTCCGCCAACCACTGCTTCTTCGCCGTCGCCACGGCCGCGCGAGACTCTTCCTTCCGCGCCGGCGCCACCGCCGCGTAGAAGCCCGAGCGCCCCAGTCGTCCGAGGCCCTCGATGTACGCCGGCCACCGGATGTGCATGAGCCCGAGCTGCGCCTGCGAGTGCCCCAGCGCCTTGCCCAACAGCTCCAGGCCCTGCGCCGTCGGCAGCGCGCGGATGCCCCGGCGCTCCAACGCCTTGGCCACCTGCGCGTCCGTGGCCATGCCCACCTCGGCCCACGGGCCCCAGTCCAGCGACAGCGCGGGCAACCCGCGGGAACGACGGACGTGCGCCAGCGCATCCAGGAAGGCGTTCGCCGCCGCGTAGCCACTCTGTCCCGGAGAGCCGAGCAGCGCCGCGGCCGACGAGAAGAGGACGAAGTGCTCCAGCGGCCGGGCCTCCGTGAGGCGGTGGAGGTTCCACGCCCCCGCCACCTTGGGCGCCATCACCCGCTCGAAGCGCTGGGCGTCCTGCTTCACCAGCGCCCCGTCCTCGACGATGCCCGCCGCGTGGAAGATGCCGAGCAGCGGCACCGCCCCCTCGTCGATGCGCGCCAGCAGCGCCGCGACGTCCGCCTCACGCGCCACATCCGCCGAGGCCACCGTGACGCTCGCCCCCGCCTGCTCCAGCTCCGCGAGCACCGTGCGAGCCTCCGCCGTGGGCTCACGTCGTCCCACGAGGACCAGGTGACGCGCGCCGTGCTCCACCAGCCACCGCGCCATCGACAGACCGAGCGCCCCCAGACCTCCCGTAATCAGGTACGTGCCGTCCGCGCGGAAGGAGGTGACCTCCGCGCCACCCTTCGCCCGCTGGAGCTGGGGACGCAGGCGCCGCTCCCGACGGAGGGCCACCTCGACTCCCGGCGTGTCGCTGGAGCGCAGCAGCTCGGTGAGCAGCGAGGACACGCTGCCCTTCACGTCCCGAGGGTCCAGGTCGATGCGGCCGCAGCGCAGCTCACCGTGCTCCAGGTCGATGACCCGGCCCAGGCCCCACAGTGACGCCTGCACGGGCGAGGACACCGCCACGCCATCGGCGGGCTGCGCGCCCTGCGTGACGAGCCACAGCGGAGACTGCGTGCCGCTGGCCACGAGTGCCTGCGTCAGGTGCAGCGCTCCCGCCGTGGCCTGGAGCGTCGCCTGATGCAGGGCCTCGGCGGACCGAGTCTCCTCGGAGGAGGTCTGGTCCAGGCCCCACAGGTAGACAGCGCCCGCGCACGGGGCTCCATTCAGGGCCTCGCGCAGCAGTCGGGTGAAGTCGGCCGGAGCGCTCGCGTCGACCTCGAAGCGCTTCGGGGCCGTGTTCCGGAATCCAGCGCCAGGACGCACGCGGATGACGGAGGCTCCGCGCTCCTCCAGCCGCGTGGCCAGCTGCTCGCCGACGCCTTGCGCGTCCAGCAACAGCAGCCACGGGTGGGACTCGGCCTGGGGCAGCGGCGCGGGCGGCAGGGGCTCGGGGGTCCACGCCACCTCGTAGATGCGCTCCTCGGACTTCTTGTGCGTGCTGGCCTGGAGGACCTCACGGCTGGCGCGACGCGCGTGGAAGCCGAGAATCTCCGCCACCGGGCCGTGCTCATCGAAGAGCTGCACGTCGCCACTGAGGATTTCTTCCGTGATGGCCCGCTCGCCCGCGGTGGACTTCGCGTAGCACCACAGCGCGCCCCGCGGACGGCGGAAGAAGTTGAGCTTCGAGACACTGAACGGAATCGCCAGCGCGTCGGCCAGGCTCGTCGCGTCGCTCACCATCCAGTTGGCGAGCATCTGGAAGCACGAGTCGATGAGGCCCGGATACAGCTGGTAGTTGTCCGGGGAGTCCGGCAGCTCCGGCTGCTGCATCTGGCCGAACGCCTCGTCCTGGCTGCGCTGGAAGGGACCAATCCAGCGGAAGCTCGGGCCCAGCGTGTAGCCCATGGCTCGGAAGAACTTGTAGAAGTCGTCTCCCGAGCGCGACTCGGTGCAGCGCGCCAGCACGGCGTCACGCGCGGGCAGCGTCCTCGGCGTGGACACCTGGGACGGGTCCACTCGCAGCTCACCGGTGCCGTGCAGCACCCAGTCACCGGACTCGCCCTGCGTCATCAGCTTGAGGGAGTAGCCCTCCGCATGCGGCGAGAAGATGAGCTGGAGCGGACGCAGCTCGTCGTCCGCGAGCACCAGCGCCTGGTGGAACGTGAGGTTCTCCAGCGTGCAGGCCTGGGGACCGAAGGTCTCCACGACGGCCGACAGGACCATCGAGAGGTGAGAGGCCGCCGGCGTGACGACCGTGCCGTAGAGACGGTGGTCATCGAGGTACGCCGGACGGAACGCCCCGAGCGTCGTGCTGTAGATGATGTCGTCGAACGCGGGTGAGTACAGCCGGGTCCCGAGGTGCGGCTTGATGGTTCGAGCCTCACGCGGCGCGAGCAGCGCGCTCTGTCCCCGCGGCTCGCGGGTCCACCAGTAGCGCTGCCGCTGGAACGGGTAGGTGGGCAGGGACACGGTGCGGCGCGCGTACGGCTTCTCGTACTCGCTCCACGCCACCTCCACTCCCTTCACGTACAGCGCCCCCAGCGCCTCCAGCGCCGTCTCCCACTCCCCCTTCCCCTTCCTCAGACTCGCCACCCACTCCAGCC